>NZ_JANFVR010000130.1 GCF_024609805.1 Tahibacter caeni
GCCGACGCCGCTTCGGCGTCGGCATCGGCTGCGGCGAGCCGCTCCGCAACACGGGCCCGCGCCGCCAGGTCGGCCGGCAGCGCCGCGAGGCGTTCCTGCCGGCGCCGTGGCGGACCGACGCGGGCGAGCCGGTCGGAGATGTCGCCGGCCGGCAGGGTGGACAGCACGTGCGCGATGCTGGCCAGGTCGTCGAGCAGGAAGAACACGAAATCGCCGGCGTCGTGCACGAGGCGCGCGCCGGACGCGAGAGAAAGCGCATGCAGCGCGCCGTCGCGCGGCGCCGACCAGAACGCCTTGCGCGCACCGTTCTGCAGGCCGAATTCGCACAGCGGCTTGAGCAGCTGCTTCAGCGGCGCGAAGCCGCGGCGGTAGCGCACGTCCAGGCCGAGCTCGTGCAGCACGAGCAGCGGCCGTTCGGGAAGCCGCCGGCCCAGCGCGGTCCACGCTTCGGCGCTCACGCCGGCCAGCGACAGATTGCCGCGCAGCGCATCCAGCGCGTCCGCGGACTGCATGACGGCCGCCCAGGCATAGCCGCCGACGGCGCCCTTGCCGGCGGTCAGCACGACGGCGCAGGCGCGCTTGCCCATCTCGCGCGCGAGACGCCGCTGCACTTCGGCCGCGGCCAGCACCGGCGCGTTCGCGGCGACCGGCGTCATCGCCGCAGCGAGCTCGCCGATCGCGTCCGCGTGACCGCGGTGATCCAGCGCGGCGAAATTCGGGAACACGCCGGCCGAACCCGGCGATTCCTGCACGGCCATGCCGCGCAGACGCCAGGCCTGCCAGCGCCAGAACAGACGATTGCGCAGATTCGACGCCGCAGCGGCCGCCAGCATGGACATGGATTTTCCCCCGAGGACACGTTCGGCCTCATAGTCCGAGGCGTGCGCGGCGGAAGCCAGTCAACAAGTGTGGCGTCGCGGATTTTTTGCAAAGCGCAACAATTGCGCCGAATCGCGGGCTAAATCGTCTACGGAAAACTGCGTCGTTTCGAGGAAATCCGCAAAATCGCCCGCCGCGTCCGCTTCGTCGCAGCGGCGCCATTGACGGAGACGAATGGCCGCGAGCGATCGCCGGAAGCGGCCGCGACCGGAGCGGGCGAGTCACAGCGGACGCGAGCGTATCGCGCTGCCGGCTCCGCTTCGGGGCTTCTATCTTCTGCCAGAGCGCGAACGCACGCAGCCGTTGGGGCTTCAGAGTCCGCCGGCCGCCTGCGCGACGGCGCGGAACAGCGCGCGGCCCTTGTTCATGGTCTCGTCCCACTCGGTCGCCGGATCGGAGTCGTAGACGATGCCGGCGCCGGCCTGCACGTGCAGGCGCCCGTCCTGGATCACGGCCGTGCGGATCGCGATCGCCGTGTCGCCGTCGCCCCACCAGCCGATGTAGCCGACCGCGCCCGAATAGATGTTGCGGCGGATCGGCTCGAGTTCCTGGATGACTTCGAGCGCGCGGATCTTCGGTGCGCCGCTGACCGTGCCGGCCGGGAAGCTCGCGCGCAGCACGTCCATGTAGCTGAGCCCCTCGGCCAGATCGCCCTCGACCTGCGAGACGATGTGCATCACGTGCGAGTAGCGCTCGACCGCGAAGCGCTCGGTGACCTCGACCGTGCCGGTGCGCGCGATGCGGCCGACGTCGTTGCGGCCGAGATCGATCAGCATCAGGTGCTCGGCGCGTTCCTTGGGATCGGCCAGCAGCTCGGCTTCGAGCGCCTGGTCCTGCTCCGGCGTCGCACCGCGCGGACGCGTGCCGGCGATCGGCCGCAGGACGACGCGGCCGTGCTTCAGCCGCACCAGGATTTCCGGCGACGAGCCGACGATCTGGTAGCCGCCGAGATCGAGGAAATACATGTACGGCGACGGATTCAGCGAACGCAGCGCGCGGTAGACGTCGACCGGCCGCGCACGGAACGGCACGCTCATGCGCTGCGACAGCACGACCTGGAACACGTCGCCGGAACGAATGTATTCCTTGCTTTTTTCCACCGCGGCGATGAAGCCCTCGCGCGTGAAGCCCGAGACGAAATCGCCTTCGTCGAGCAGCTTGGGATCGAGCACGTCCGGATAGCCGGCGCCCGAGCGGCGCAGGCGGAAGCTCAGTTCGTCGAGGCGGCGCACGGCGCGCGCGTACGCCTGCGGTTCCGACGGATCCGCGTGCACGATCAGGTAGAGGCGGCCCTTGAGGTTGTCGAAGACGGCGACTTCCTCCGACAGCATCAGCAGCGCATCGGGCGTGCCGAGCTGGTCGGGCTTGTCCCAGCCGGCCAGGCGCGGCTCGATGTAGCCGATCGTCTCGAAGCCGAAGAAGCCGACCAGGCCGCCCGTGAACGCCGGCAGCTGCGGCAGCCGCGGCACGCGGAATTCATTCCTGAGAACGTCTATGTCGTTGAGCGGATCGGCGAGTTCGCGCACGGCCACGGTTTCGCCGAATTCCGACACGGTCAAGGTCGCGCCGCGCAGCGAATACACGCGCCGGCACGGCAGGCCGATGATGGAATGACGGCCCCAGGATTCGCCGCCCTCGACCGATTCGAGCAGGTACGTATACGGCCCGTCGGCGAGCTTCAGATACACCGACAGCGGCGTGTCGAGGTCCGACAGCACCTCGCGCATCAGCGGAATGCGGTTGTAGCCTTCCGCAGCCAGCGCCTGGAATTCGTCCTGGGAAATCACGGCCAATCTCGACGGGCAAGGCCGGTCACGATAGCAAGAGACGCGCGGGCGGGAAATCGTGGCGCGGCATAAGGCGGAGCGGCATCGAAACGCGGCCGGCATGGCGCGGAGACCCGCACCGCGACACTGCCTGGAATGCCGCCGGAGACGACGGCCGGACTGCGCGATCTCCCGTCGCGGGAGGGGCGGCGCGGTCAGCCCGCGCCGCGCCGCGCGGCCGCAGCTTCGCGCGGCATGCCGCGCAGGCGCAGGCTGAATTCCACGCCTTCGCCGCCCGCGAGATTGTGCGCGGCGGCGTTGCCGCCGTGGCGTTCGGCGACGAGGCGCACGACGTAGAGACCCAGGCCCAGATGCGGCGCCTCGCCGCGCGAGGCGCCTTCGCGCAGGCTGACCAGCGAATCGAACAGGCGGCCCTGCATGGCCAGCGGCAGCTCGGGGCCCTGGTTGGCCACGCGCAGCACGATGCCGTCGGCGCCGGCTTCGAGCGCGATGCGGATCCAGCCGTGCTCGGGGGTGAACGAACGCGCGTTGTCGACGAGCTTGTCGAGCGCCTGGGCGATGAGCTCGGGCGCGCCGTGCATCGGCACTGGCTGGGCCGGCACTTCGCAGTCGATGCGCCGCGGCGCGACGAGCGGCCGGTAGGCGTCGGCACAGCCGCGCACGACTTCGGCGAGATCGAAATCCTCGCCGTCGGCCGACGCGATCGCCCGCTCCATGCGGCTGGATTCGCTCATCGCGCGGACGATGCTCGTCAGCCGGTCGACGCCGTCGCGCGCGCGCAGCACGTAGGCGCGCGCGTCCGAGGAGATCGGATGGTGCTCGAGGTTGTCGAGCGAGGACTTCACGATGGCCAGCGGCGTGTGCAGCTCGTGCGAGAGCTTGGACGCGAGCGTGCGCAGATAGTCGGTGTACGCGCCGACCGCGTCGAGCAGCTGCTGGAAGCTGCGCGCGAGATCGCCGAGCTCGTCGCGCGTGTCGGTCAGCGGCACGCGGCCCTGGATGCGCCCGTCGGCGGCCAGCGCGCGCTCGGCGCCGTCGCGCAACCGGCGTATGCGCACCGACAGCCAGGTCGCGAACACGAACAGCACGCCGCCGGCCAGCAGCAGCGCGGCGACGCTGATCAGGGCCAGGCGCTGCAGCGCCGCATCGGTCAGCAGCGGCAGCGCGGTGTTGACCTGTTCCAGCACAAGCGCGCCGCGCGTCTCGCCGCGCAGCTGCAGCGGTAATGCGGCGACGAGCACGACGTCGCCCTGCCCCGAACCGGCGCGCCAGCTCGTCGCCGGCACGCCCGACAGCGCCTGCCAGAGCTCGGGCGCATCGATGCGCGGCTTGCGCTCGGCCAACGCGGCCGAGCCCTGCAGCGCCGGCGCAATGAGCCAGCGGTACGACCAGCGCGCGATCGCCGACGGCTCCTGTGCCGGCGAGGCCGCCGCGGGCGCGTCGAGTACGCCGCTCTCGGCGAGCAGCCAGCCTTCGCTGCTGAGCAGGCGCGCGCGCGTGGCTTCGGGCGCGAACTGGGCGAGCTCGCCCGCGAGCGGCGCGGAATAGGCCAGCAGCGGCAGCCGGTCGAGCGTCACGTCGCCGCTGCCGCCGGCGTCGAACAGGTGCAGGGACAGCCGCTCGGGCCGCTGCGCATGCGGCAGGCGCAGCTCGACGCGATAGCCGGCCGCGTCTTCCTGCCATTCGCCGCTGAGCGTGATCGGCAGGCCGGCGCCGTCGGCGCCGCGCGCGAGCGCGTCGAACGAGCCCGGCGCCGCGCTCGCGATCAGGTAGCGGCGCTCGGCGCCGCCGCGGTCGAGGCCGAGTTCGATGCGATCGGCCTGCGCCACGGCGACGTCGCGCGCGTCCGCGCGGCGCCGCGTGGTGTCGCGCACTTCGACCAGCAGATACAGCCATGCCGCGTCTTCGGCCAGGGTCAGCTTGAGCTTCTGCGCGTCCTGCGACGGACCGAGGTTCTGCGAGTACGCGCGCAGGCCGAGCCAGTCGTCGGCGTAGCCGTCGATCTGCAGCGGCGAATCCAGATCGTGCACGTAGACCGCGTCGCCGGGCGGCGGCAGCTCGGCGTTGATCGCCGCGAGGCTGCGCGTCAGCGCCTTGCCCGAGGCGATCAGGGTCTGTTCCTGGCCCTGGCGCAGCAGCACTTCCATCTGGCGCACGAACTGCCAGCCGGCCCAGGGCAGAGCCAGCATCGCGAGCGCGACGAGCAGCAGTTTGCGGCGCAGGGACATGCGTACGAGGTCAGGAACTACCCATCCCCATCAAGGGGAGGGTTTGCTTCGCGGCAGAGGCGCCGGTCCTTTCGGCCAGATGCCTCACCTCACGGCTTCCAGCGATAGCCGACGCCGTGCACGGTGTCGATCGCGTCGAACGCCGCGTCGATCGCGAGGAATTTCTTGCGGATGCGCTTGATGTGCGAGGTGATCGTCGCGTCGTCGACGACGACCTGCGCCTCGCGCATGAGCTGGTCGCGGTTCTTCACGTGGCCCGGGAAGCGCACCATCGTGTGCACCATCCAGAACTCGGTCACGGTCAGCGGCACTTCCTCGCCGTTCCAGGTCACGCGCATGCGTTCCTGCTCGAGCTTCAGCGGACCGTGGCTGATGACGCTCTCGGCCTCGGCCGGCTTGCACAGCGCGTCGATGCGGCGCAGCAGCGCGCTGATGCGCGCGGCGAGCTGGTGCAGCGAGACGTCCTTGGTCAGGTAGTCGTCGGCGCCGAGGCGCAGGCCCGAGATCACGTCGAGGTCGGAATCGCGCGCGGTCAGGAACAGGATCGGCAGGGTCGCCGCGCGCGTGCGCAGCGCGCGGCACAGGTCGAAGCCGCCTTCAGGTTCGTCGCCGAGGCCGACGTCGATGATGACGAGCTCGGGCAGGCGCAGCGCGAACGCCGCTTCGGCTTCGGCGCGCGAGGCGTAGCCGCGCACCTCGTAGCCGAAGCGTGTCAGCGCCTCGACGTAGTTGGCACGGATCAGCGGTTCGTCCTCGACGATGGCGATGCTGCGCGGCATGAGACAGGCCTGGTTTTGAGATGCGGCGACTGTAGGCAGTGCGCTGCCGCGCCGCAACGGCGCCGCGGCGATTGCCCGGAAATTGCCAGAACTGGTCGGTACAACGCCGTTAGCGATCATCGCGCGGCCGCCGGCCGGCGCTCTACTGACTCCACCCCGCCACGACGAGGTAACCATGCAACCCGACCGCCCCGAACCGAACGCCGAACTGAAGGCCGGCCTGGAACCGCTGCGCCTGATCTTCGCGATCGGCGCGCTGCTGCTGGGTTTGCTCGTCGCTGCGATGCCGGCCTGAAGCCGGCCGCCGGGGCGACCGTCAGACTTTGGAGCACGACGATGGACGTTTGCCTGCCTTCCGATTTCCAGCTCGCCGACGAGGACTGTTCGCCTCGCCTGCGCTACGTCGACGAGGGACCAGCCTCCTACGAGGACGGCTGGTGGCTCGGCGCCGAAGCGCTCGTGACCCTGCCGCCGCGGACACCGCTGCGCACGGGCGCGCGCCGCCGGCGCGTCGCGGCCGCCGACGATCCGACCTGGAACGTGGTCTGAGCTAAGGCCTCACGAACGGCTGGAAGCCGTCGCAGAAGATGCCTTCGTCGCCGTGCTGCAAGGCGCACGGGAAGAACGTCGGTATCGCGTCGTTCGCGCAGAACGCCTGCGCCGGATTCGCGACGCAGGACTGCAGGATCGCGGTGGTCGATGGCGTGGCCAGATCGAACGCGGCGACCACGGGCAGCGGACCCGGCGAGGCCGCCTGCGCATGCGGCAGCAGGCGCAGGCTGATCCAGCCGAGACCGCCGCTGAGCAGGCCCGCGGTCTGGCAGACCACGACAGCCCCGGCCGCGACCTGGCCCTGTGACAAACAGGTCGCGGCGGGACTGGCGGAAAACACACCTCGATATTCGAAATACGGCGGCAGCTGCACGTAGACCGTCGTCGCGCCGGCATTGCCCTCGCCGACGTTGCGATAGCTCACGACGACGGGACCGGCCTCCTGGCCCAGGGTGAATGTCGCCGGCACATGCGTGACGGAGTCGCCGACCAGGGTGGGCACGCGCGGCGCGCGCGTCGGCACCTGCAGGCGGCCGCAGCCGGTCTGCAGCGGATTCGCGACGCAGTCGGCCGGCGCGGCCTGCGCGTCGTTGGCGACGCGCGCATGCACGTACAGCGGGCCGGGCACGGCGACGTCCGGTGCGACGTCGATGCGCAGCGAGGCGAAGCCGTAGCCCTGGTCGATCAGGTAAGGCGTCGTGCAGCGCACGTGCGTGGGCGGTGTCTGCGCGGCGCAGCCGAAAGCCGGATTGGACGCGAACATGCCCGCGTAGACGAAGCCGGCCGGCAGGTCCAGATCCACGGTGACCGGCGTGTTGGCCGGACCGTAGCCGCTGTTGCTGACGCCGAATACGAGCATGTTCTGCGTGCCGGCCTCGAACGGCGCGCCGGTCCAGACCGCGACCGGGCCGTTGGTGACCGTGCCGTTGGTGTAGCCCCAGTCGTTGATGCGGATCTGCGACTGCACGTAGCTCGTCGCCGCGCTCGCGCAGCCCGTCACGCTCGGGCTCGGCGCGCAGGTCGGGTTCTGCGGCAGCGGCACTTCGCTGCTCTCCAGGGTCGCGACGACATTGACCGGGCCCGGCGTCACCGTCGGCACGACGGTCGCGTTGATCTGCAGGTAGCCCGAGGCTGGGTTGAAGAAATTCAGGTCGGTCGGATAGACGCAGGTCACGTCGCGCCGGTTGCCCGGCGGCGTCGAGCAGGTCCAGCCGCCGTTCCAGCCCGCGTATTCGACGCCGGGCGGCAAGGTCGTGCGGAATGTGAACGGCGCATGGTGCACGATGCCGTCGTTGCGGTCTTCCTTTTCGATGCCGGCGCTGAAGTAGTACGTCGTTCCGGAATAGATCGTCGGCACCGGCCCGACCGTCAGGCGCAGCCCGGCGGCCGAAGCGGCCGGGACGGCGCAGAGCGCGGCGAGCCCGATCAGAAAGACGGCGAACGGACGGCGCATGGCTTCCCCTCGGCAGGATCGGACGGGCGTCCGTGGCGCCGCGTCCCTGCGGCCGTTCCGCTCCATTCCCCGCGGATACCGGCGACGCCGGGGAGAGCCGCGGCGGCCGCTGGTCACACCCGATGTGCGGCGCCCCTGACGCCGCGACGCATGCTCGCGCGGACTCGCGCGTGCGGCATCCCCGCGAACGCGGGGTTGCCGGGCCGTCGGCACTCCGCACCCGGTTCGCGACGGCGCCGGAATGTCGCGCTCGAAAAAGCCATGTTCGCGTTCGATCTTGCCCGAACGACGCAAGCGCATCCGCTCCGGCAACCGCGAATCTGCACCGGCGGCAACCGCCGCGATTCGCGAGCAGCGCGCCATGTCCTTCATGCTTCGTTCCCTGTTCGCCGCAGCCCTGTTGGGCCTGGCGGCGTTCGCCCTCCCCGCCGCGGCCGACAGCGGCAGCCTGCAGGTGCTGCGCAGCGACGGCAGCCGCACCGCAGTCGCGAGCCTCGACACCACGGTCGACATCGTCATCCACGGCCTCGTTGCCGAAGTCCGCGTCAAGCAGCGCTTCCGCAACGTCGGCAGCGCCTGGCAGCAGGGCGAATACCTGCTGCCGCTGCCCGAAGGCGCCGCCGTGCACGCGATGACCCTGCGCCTAGGCCAGCGTCTGATCGTCGGAGAGGTCCGCGAGAAGGAAGCCGCGCGCAGCGAGTTCGCAGCGGCCGCCGCTGGCGGACGCAAGGCCAGCCTCATCGAGGCGCATGCCGCGAATCTGTTCCGCACGGCGATCGCGAACGTCGCGCCGGGCGAGAGCGTCGACGTGGAGATCGGCTACTGGCAGCAGGTCGATTTCCGCGACGGCTCGTTCGCGCTGGTCTTTCCGCTGACGTACACGCCGCGCTACGCACCGGCCGGGGGCACCGGCGCGGCTCCGGCAGTCGAGGCACCAGGGACTGCCGAAACGACCGTAGCGATCGCGCCGGCGCCCGCCGCGCGCGTCGGCTCACCGACCGTCGTCATCAACGCAACCTTGGACGCGGGCCTGCCGCTCGCGCGCGTGGAATCGCCGACGCATGCGCTCGCTCTGCGGCGCAACGGCGAGCGCTACACCGTCGGCCTGTCCGACACCGTCGTCGCGGCCGATCGCGACTTCGTGCTGCGCTGGACGCCGCAGCCGTCGGCGACGCCGACGGCCGCCCTGCTGCGCGAACGCAGCGGCGACGACCAGTTCGCGTTGCTGATGCTGGTGCCGCCGAGCCGGCCGGCCGGCCCGATACCGCGCGAGCTCGTGCTCGTCATCGACACATCGGGCTCGATGGAAGGCGGCTCGATCATGCAGGCGCGCGCCGCGCTGGACTTGGCGCTGCAGCATCTGGCGCCGCACGATCGCTTCAACGTTATCCAGTTCGCTTCACGGACCACGGCACTGTTCGATCACGCCGTGCCCGCCTCGGCGGCCGACGTCGCGCTCGCGCGCGAATGGGTCGCGAGCCTGCGCGCTGACGGCGGCACCGAGATGCTGCCGGCCTTGAACCTGGCCCTGCGCGATCCGGCACCGGCCGGCTATCTGCGCCAGATCGTGTTCGTGACCGACGGCGCCGTCGAGCAGGCCGATGCGCTGTATACGGCCATCGAGCGCGGGCTCGGCGAATCGCGCCTGTTCCCGGTCGGCATCGGCAGCGCGCCAAACGCGCAGTTCCTGCGCAAGGCCGGCGAGCTCGGCCGCGGCAGCTCGGTTGTGATCCGCGATCTGAACGCGGTCGGCGAATCCATGCAGCAGCTGTTCGCGAAGCTCGACCATCCGGCCCTGCGCGACCTGCATCTCGATCTGCCGACGGCCGCGGAAATCTATCCGCAGCGGCTGCCCGATCTGTATCACGGCGAGCCGCTACTGCTGATCGCCAGGCTGGTGCCGAATACGTCCGGCGGCCGCGCCCGCATCGAAGGCCGGCTCGCCGGCGCACCCTGGTCGCAGACCTTGTCGCTCGATCTGCAGGGTCAGGCCCAGGGCCTCGGCCGCCTTTGGGCGCAGCGCAAGATCGAAGCGCTCGAGGACGCCCTGCGCCGCGGCGGCGACGATACTGCGCTGAACGGCGAGCTCGTCGCGGTCGCGCTGCGACATCATCTCGTCAGCCGACGCACGAGTCTTGTCGCCGTCGACCGCACGCCGCAGCGACCGGCCGACATGCCGCTCCAGGACGTGACCGTCGACAACGAAGCGCCGGCCGGCAGCGTCGCATTCGCGCAGACCGCGACGTCATCGAAGCTCTGGTTCGCGCTGGGCCTCGTCGCCATGCTGCTCGCGGGCCTGCTGCGCGAACGCGAAGGCGCCGCGCGATGAAGCGCAGCGGCGCCGATACCGCCACGGCGCGCCGCCGCCTGCGCCGGCTGCTGTTCGTTCTCGCCGTGCTGCTGCTTGGCCACGCCGGCTACCTGCACGCGAAGGCGCTGCTGGCCCAGGTACTGCTCGAGCAGGCCTGGCAGCGCAGCGGCGCCGGTTCTGTGGCAGCCAAGCCCTGGCCCTGGGCCGACACGCGGCCGGTCGCGCGGCTACAGGTCGCCGCGCTCGACGTGGATCTGATCGTGCTGGCCGGCGATTCCAGCCGCACTCTGGCCTTCGGCCCGGCCTGGAACGAGGCGAGCGCCCGGCCCGGCCAGGCCGGCACGAGCATCGTCAGCGGCCATCGCGACACGCATTTCGCGTTCCTGCACCGGCTGCAGGCCGGCGACCGGATCGAGATCGAACAGGCCGGCGCGCGCCTGCGCTATCGCGTCAGCGGTACACGTGTCGTCGATGCGCGCGACACGCGCCTGTCCGTCGGCGGCGACGGCGAACGCCTGCTGCTCGTGACCTGCTGGCCGTTCGACGCCTGGGCTGCCGGAGGACCGCTGCGCTACGTCGTCGAGGCGCAGCGCGATTGAGCCGCGCCGCGCGGACGGCTGCGCTCAGGCAATGCCGGCCAGTTGCTTGCGCATGCGCGCCACGACCTCGGCATAGTCCGGCTGGCCAAAGATCGCCGAGCCGGCGACGAAGGTATCCGCGCCGGCCGCGGCGATCTCGCCGATGTTGTCGGGCTTGACGCCGCCGTCGATCTCCAGGCGTATCGCGCGGCCGCTGCGGTCGATGCGCTCGCGGACGGCGCGCAGCTTGTCCAGCGACGAGGGAATGAAGCTCTGACCGCCGAAGCCCGGATTGACCGACATGATCAGCACGAGGTCGAGCTGGTCCAGCACGTGGTCCAGCCAGTTCAGCGGCGTGGCCGGGTTCAGCACGAGGCCGGGCTTGCAGCCCAGCGAGCGGATCAGCTGGATCGTGCGGTCGACGTGCTCGGACGCTTCCGGATGGAACGAGATGTACGTGGCGCCGGCCTTGGCGAAGTCCGGCACGATGCGGTCGACCGGCTTGACCATCAGGTGCACGTCGATCGGCGCGGCGACGCCGTGCTTGCGCAGCGCCTCGCAGACCAGCGGACCGATGGTCAGGTTCGGCACGTAGTGGTTGTCCATCACGTCGAAATGCACCCAGTCGGCGCCGGCGGCGAGCACGGCATCAACTTCTGCGCCTAGGCGCGCGAAATCGGCGGACAGGATGGACGGGGCGATGACGTCGGGCTGGCGGGACATGGCGGCAGGGCTCGCGGGTAGGAAAAGGATTCGTCGCAGATACGCTCAGCGGAAGCCGCGCTCGCCGCGGATGCGTTCGTAGGCGGTGTTGATCTCGCGGGCGCGCTGCTCGGCGCGCTCGCGCAGCGCCTCGGGCACGTCGCCGAGCTTGTCGGGATGATGTTCGCTCATCAGCTTGCGCCAGGCGCGCTTGACCTCGCGCTCGTCGGCGCCGCGCTCCACGCCGAGCACCGCATAGGGGTCGGGCCCGCCGGACTGGCGCGGCGGCGGCGCCCGGGCCGAACCGCCGTCGTACAGGTCCCAGGCATAGCCCTTCATGGCCGCGAGCACGGCGACTTCGCGCTCGTGCACGCCGAGCGCGGCGCAGAGCCGGCGCATCAGCTGCAGGCGTTCGCGGCCGGCGCCGTCGGCGAACACCACGTCGAGCACGACGTCGATCAGCACGTAGGCGTGGTCGCGCCGGCCCAGGCACCAGGCGCGCAGGCCGCGGATGGTCCGCTCGACGTCGAAACCCGGCGTCTTGCCGTCGTTGAAGCGCGCGATCGCCTCGCGGCGCTGGTCCACGGTCAGCGACATGCGCTGCATCAGCTGCTCGACCACGGCGATCTCGCGTTCGGACACGCGGCCGTCGGCCTTGGCCATCGCGCCGGCGAACGCGAACAGCAGGTCGAAGAAACTCGAATGACCGGAGCTCGGCGACGTGCGCTGCCAGGCGAACAGGCCGATGTCGAACAGGTGCCCGACCAACGCGCCGAACAGCGCGCCGAGCGGATGGCGTACCAGCACCAGGCCGAGGACCGCGCCGACGGCCTTGCCCAGCCAGTTCATTGCGGCGCGGACGCCTGGGCCGCGAACCAGGCGGCCAGCTCGTCGAGCTCGGCGGGGGTCAGCGCGCCGACCGCCGCGCGCATGACCGCGACGTCGCGCGCGCCGCTGCGGTAGGCCGCGAGCGCGCTCTTGAGATAGTCCAGATCCTGGCCGGCCAGATGCGGCGTGCCCTTGATGACCGCCCGGCCGCTCTCGCCGTGGCACGAGGCGCAGAGTCCGAGGCGGGCCGGCCGGGACGGGGCCTCGGCGGCGGCGGAACGCGGGGCGACCGCGCTGACGGCGAACAGACTCAGGACCGCCGCGGCGGCCGGGATGGCGCGGGACATGGGAATCGACCGGAAACGAACGAAAACCGCGCGATTCTAGGCAAGCGGCGGGCAAGTCTCCATGCCGGGGCGGCGCACGGCGGTCGTCGCGGCGGATCCGGGGCGTACGCGGCCGCCGCCGGCACGCGCGGCAGGACCGCCAGGCCCAC
>NZ_JANFVR010000131.1 GCF_024609805.1 Tahibacter caeni
GGGTGCTCCAGCACCATCCGAACCGCTCGCTCCCGCACTTCCGGAGAGTGTCTCTCTGACTTCTTCTTCATGGCTCCATCCTCTCAAAGGAAAGAGCCTCCGGAAAAGCCGGGGCGGTTCAATCGCGACAGCCTCGCCCAGTCGCGCCGACTCAAGCTCGCCAAGCTCGGCACGCACGCCCATCCCGCCGACGTCGATCTGCGCACCGCGCGCGGCCTCGGCAAAACACGCTGGCAGCAGCTCGCCAGCCTCAACTGGTTCAAGCAGCACCAGCATCTGCTGCTGATCGGCCCCACCGGCATCGGCAAGAGTTGGCTCGCTTGCGCACTGGCCAAGGCCGCCATCGACCACAAGCGCTCTGTGCGTTACCTGCGCCTGTCGCGGCTCGGCGAAGAACTCGCGCTGCTGCAGGCACAGGGTCGCATCAGTCATTGGCTCAAAACCCTCGCACGCATCGACCTGCTGATCCTCGAAGACCTCGGGCTCGTGCCGCTCGCCCCAAACCACCAGCCGCTGCTGCTTGAACTGCTCGAAGATCGCCAGCAACGCGGCAGCGTCATCGTCACCAGTCAGCTGCCGCTAAAACTCTGGCATGCGCAGTTCCAGGACCCCACCCTCGCCGACGCGATCCTCGACCGGCTCGTCCACAATGCCGAAAATGTCGAACTGACCGGCGAGTCCATGCGCAAACGCAAACCGGCCAACGGCGTCAAACCCGAAGCCGCCGCCTAAACTTCAACCGCCACGCTCAACCGACATCCGCCACTGGCTTCCCATGCGCCGGAATGGTGGCCTCCCATCAGCCGGAACGCTGGCTTCCCATGCGTCCGGAACGGTGGCTTCTCATGGGCGGAATATCCACACGTACGCCGTACCCTCGAACGTCGTCCTTCAGACGACGAGGCTCATCAAATTCACGACCGATGCCTCGCCCGCGGATACGAATTCAGATTTTCCCGGCTGGCACCGAACGACCTTTCGGGGTGCGTCAATCGGTCGCAGGCACGTAGGACAACCCGACGAGGTGCTGCGGCGCACTGACGCCCCGACTGGCGGATGCGAACCGCCTACCTCATGGATCTGACGAGAACCCTGTCGATGTCGATACCGAAGCGATACCGAGAACGCACTCGCGCCTTGAGCGCATACCCCTGCCAATCTCAGGAGTTGGGCCGGCGACGATTCCCGACGGCCATGTCGGTACATCCATGCGTTGCCCGGCGGCGCATGCAGCCTGCGACCGCCGGTCGCAGGCCTGCCGCAACGCCGATTGCTACGATTTCGCGATTTTCCGCCGGAATGACGCAGCCGTGAGCCGTCGCCTGACCACCCTGAAGCTGATTCCGCTGGTGCTTGCGACGACGCAAGCCTTCGCGGCACCGCTCACGCCGGTCGCACCGGATGACGGCACCACGCGCCCTCTCATCAAGCTGCGCGAGGTGAAGGTGCTCGGCCTTCAGCCGACATCGCTGCCGACGCAGATTCCCACGACCATGGAGGGCATCACCGGCGCCGAAGTCGTCGAGAAGATCAACGCGACCGACAGCGAAGACGCGCTGAAGTATTTTCCGAGCCTGCTCGTGCGCAAGCGCTACATCGGCGACTACGATCACGCCGTGCTGGCCACACGTGCGTCGGGCACGAGCAACAGCGCCCGCTCGATGGTCTTCGCCGACGGCATCCTGCTGTCGAACCTGCTCGGCAACGGCGCGACGTTCACGCCGCGCTGGGGACTGGTGGCGCCCGAAGAGATCGAACGCGTGGACGTGCTCTACGGCCCGTTCTCCGCCGCCTATGCCGGCAATTCGGTCGGCGCCGTCGTCGACTACGTGACGCGTATGCCGAAAGCCTTCGAGGCCCGTGCGCAGGCCGGCTACTACAGCCAGAAATTCGATCTGTACGGCACGCATGACACCTATTCGAGTTGGCAGTCGAGTGCGAGCATGGGCGCACGCAATGGTGCGTTCAGCTGGTGGTTCAATCTCAATCGGCTCGACAGTGAGAGCCAGCCGCTCGTTTTCGCGAACCGGCTGCGCAGTGCGGGCACGCCGGGTGGCTCGGGCACGGCGGTCGACGGCGCGTTTTCAGGACTGAACCCGCGCGAACAGCCGTGGCTGCTGCTTGGCGCGACCAATCAGGCGAACACGGTACAGGATCACGCCAAACTCAAGCTGAGCTACGACCTCGACGACGAGGTCCGTCTGAACTACGTGTTCGGCCTCTGGCGCAACGACGTACTCCGCGACTCGCAGAGCTATCTGAGCGATGCGTCCGACAATCCCGTCTACAGCGGCAACGTGGTCATCGGCGGCAGCCGCCATGCGCTGACGCCGACGGACATTTCCCTGCAGCGGGCCGAACTCGACCATCGCATGCACGGTCTGACGCTGCGCAGCAACCACGGCGGCAGTTTCGACTATTCGCTGAGCGCGAGCCGTTACGACTATCACCGCGACGAAGTGCGCTCGCCGTCGGTCGCACGCCCGGCGGCGGACCACGGCGGCACGGGGCGCATCGCCGACGGTCACGGCACGGGCTGGAATGCTGTGTGGCTGTCAGGCACCTGGCGCTCGGCTGACGGCGATGGCGACCACGTCGTCGATTTCGGGGCGCAGCGAGACGACTATCAGCTGCGGACCGCCGTGCTCACCACGAGCGACTGGATCCGCGGTGCACCCGAGGCGCGTTTCTCGGCTTTCGCCGGCGACGCGCAGCTCACGAGTTTCTACTTGCAGGATAGCTGGCGCTTCGCGCCGCGCTGGCGGACGACGCTGGGCCTGCGCCACGAGTCGTGGCGCGCCGAGAACGGACGGCTGTCGGACGCGACGCAAACGCTGCGCTTCCCGCTGCGCAAGGAGGAAAACCTCTCGCCGAAGGCGGCGATCGTCTACGACCTGACCGATGCATGGTCGCTCAAGGCGTCCACCGGACGTGCGGTGCGCTATCCCACGGTCAGCGAGCTGTATCAGGGCAGCATTTCCACGAACGTGATCGTCAACAACGACCCGAATCTGAAGCCGGAAAAGTCCTGGACGCAGGAACTGTCCGCGGAGCGTGCGCTGGAACGTGGCAGCCTTCGGGCGACGCTGTTCTTCGAACGCACGGCCGACGCGCTGTATTCGCAGACCAACGTGACGGTGACGCCGAACGTCACCAACATCCAGAATGTCGACCGGGTGCGCACGCGCGGCGTCGAGTTTGCCTACTCCGCAAGCGACGTCGTATGGCAGGGGCTTGACCTCAGCGCCAGCGTGACGTTCGCCGACTCCCTGATCACGCGTAACGACAAATTCCCCGCCAGCATCGGCAAATGGCAGCCACGCGTGCCGCGCTGGCGCGCCAATCTCCTCGGCACGTATCGCCTCGGCCAGTGGACAGCGACGCTCGGCGCGCGCTACAGCGGCCGTCAGTTCGGCTCGCTCGACAACGTCGACCCGAACGGCGATGCGTATACCGGCGTGAGCAATTTCCTGGTGCTCGACGCTCGCTTGCGTTACGTGCACGACGCGCACTGGAGCGGGTCGATCGGCGTCGACAATCTGAACAACCGTGAATACTGGAATTTTCATCCGTATCCGCAGCGCACATATGCGCTGGAAGTCCGGTACGACTACGACTGATGACGCGGCCCGGGCCCGAGTGAGGCGGTTTCGGCTTGAGGTTCCTCCGGAAAATTTCTTTGCACCTTGTCGAGTTGCGCCTGTCGTTGGACCGAAACGCCAGCGCGCATGATACGGTTTTTTCTTGTCGAAACTGAGGCCGCGCCATGCCGGCGCGACCGAATCAGCCGGTGACGGTTTCAGCGTAGGCCCTGATCCGCGCGAGTACTGTAGTTGGCTCGTCGTTGACCGCCGCGGCAGCCACACGAGCGCACCGGATTCAGGCCCGTATGCGCACTCCAGCAGACCCCGTACCGAACAGTTCTATGCCCGTGGATTTTGGCGCGGAGCGCAGCGGCAGCCACTGCGTGTTTTGACCGTCGGCGGAGTAATGCGCGCTGCCGACGATGAGGCGGCGGCGCGAGGTCGGCGCCGGGTCGTTGCGCAAGATTCCGATTGCGGGGGCGCAGCACACGCTGAGGCTGTCGAAGCGGCCGTCGAGCAGCACGACGAGGTGTTCGGGCTGGGTGAGCGCGTTCGGCAGCGTGGCCTGCAGGCGGTCGGCAGCAGGGTTATGGCTTCGCCGGTCGGCGGCGCGCCGTCGCGGCCTTCGAGCCGGAAGGTGATCAGGGCGAAGCCGTCGGTGGAGCGACGGCGGATGCGGTCGACGATGATCTGCGACAGGCGCGCGCGGTTGGCGAGTCCGGTTTCACGGTCGATGAAGGCCATTTGCAGCACGCGCGATTCCATTTCGTGCGCGGCGCGTGGCGGCGAGGTCGCGCGCGTCGCTGACGGCGAAGTCGATGCCGATGCCGAAGCCGAGGATCAACAGCGCCGCAATCGTGGTCGGCCACGGCAGCGCCGCGGCCGACAGCTCGTTGCCGCCGCAGCAGAACGCGCCGTCGGCGAATACGGCGGCGGCCATGCCGGTGTAGTGCATGCCGACGACGGCCAGGCCCACGATCGGCGCGGCGCCGATGCGCAGCGCGAAATCCTTACAACACGACGACGCTTGGAGATTCCGCCGCCGAAACCCGTTTTGTCGTGAAAGAATTTCGCGTACGCCTGCGCACAGGTTGACTTTCCCTGTTCGTTCCTCGCTGCACGGAATTCACCTCGAACGATCCATCCGCACCGCAGTCCGTTCGTCGTCGAATGGACTGCATCGGCGAAAGCGGCTCGCGGATGGGTCGCGATCGACACGGCTCGCGATCATGCGCGCTGCAGCAGTCGCCTTCTCCGATCGCCGCACGGTAAGGCGGACCATCCGCGCACGCATCGCCAGTGCGCCGCGCACGGATTGCCGCACTCGCTTGCACGAGGACCACGCGATCGACGTCGACGCAGCCAGTCCGCAAGTCCCGCCACGGCAAGCACTGCCCTTTCGGCCAATGCCGGACACCCGCACGGCCACGCACACTGTGCGATGCGACACCGCATGCCTGTCTCGACAAGGCGACGGCTCCGCTCCGTCCGGCGGAGCCGCAGCCAGATTCCGGCCAAGCTACACATTTGTGGATTGCCGCACAGTTCCGGATGTTCGGTATCGGAGAAAACTCGGCATCGGCGTCTGTCGCGCATGGCACGCGGCGACGATGATCGCGGATAGACGCCCGGCGCGACTGCGCCGGATTCGCTTCGCGGCATTGCACGGCCGGGGAGGCCGTGACGCCGGAATGCCAGGCAGCGCAAGCCTGCCGCGGCGTCGCTCCGGCGACTCTCCGCGGCAACGGCGTGACGGCGCGATGCCGGTGATCGAAGCTCGCAGCCGCATCGGGGGATGCCGGCGGCGAGGACGATGCGAATGCCGCGCCCCGCGGCGGCTCACGCGATCGTCGTGCAAGGCCGTCGCGGTCCGGCTCGCCGGGCAGTCGCGGCGATGACCGGCTGCGGGGGCAGTCGGAGCTGGATCGAATCGAACCACAGCAACGCGCCGCAGGCGTGAAACGCGGCGCGCCGTGATCCCTGCCGTCTCAAATTGGAGAAGTTCGCATGCGTCGTTCTTGCCTGACCCTGGCGGTTTCCTCCCTTCTGCTCGCCGCCGCGCCCGCGTGGTCGCAGCGCATCGCCGCGCCGGCTACCGATGATCCGCAGATTGTCGCCGCGCCGGCGGAGCTGATCGCCGCGCGGCGCGATTACCCGGCACTGTTCGCTGCCGCCTATGCGCGCTATCCGCAGTTGCCGGCCGGCTCGCTCGAAGCCATCGCCTATGTGCAGAGTCGCTGGGTCATGCTGGACGGCGCGACCCAGCCGCTGGCCGAGGCGCCAGCGGCGGTCGGTCTCATGGGTCTGTACAAAGGCCAGGGCTTCCGCGACCAGGTCGGCGAAGCGGCGGCGCTGCTCGGCGTCAAGCGCGAGCTCGTCGAGAACGACGCGTACTGGAACGTGCTCGGCGCCGCGGCGCTGCTGGCCGAACGGCGCACGCAGATCGCGCGCAGCGCAAACCAGGCCGACCTGTTCGCTGCGTATGCGGGTCTCGCCGACGACAAGAATCCGGCGATCGCCGCGTTCGCGCGCGAAGCCTTCGCCTACGACGTGCTGCTGACCCTGGATCGCGGCGTCGACGACGAAGGCATCCGCATCGCCGCGCGCCCGATCGCCTGGGAGCGCGAGTTCACACCGGACGCACTCGTACGCCAGCGCGCGCCGTTCGTGCGCCTGGACCTGCAGCGCGGCGCGGTGGAGATCGACGGCTACCGGGTCGACCCGGTCACCGAGGCCCTGACCGCGACCCGCGGCGCCGGCGATCCGGAACTGCAGAGCACCGACTACGCGCCGGCGCTCTGGGTCGCCTCGCCCTACTACCACGCGCGCAGCCTCGCGATCTCGGCCGTCGCGATCCACACCATGCAGGGCTCGTACGCGGGCAGCATCTCCTGGTTCCAGAGCAATCCGAACTCGGTCAGCGCGCACTACCTGATCCGCAGTTCCGACGGACAGGTAACGCAGATGGTGCGCGAGTCGCAGGCCGCGCATCACATCGGCAGCGAGAACGGCTATACCCTCGGCATCGAGCACGAGGGCTACGTCAACAACGCGAGCTGGTATACGACGGCGATGTACAACGCCTCGGCGGCGCTGACGCGGCATTTCTGCTCGCGCTATTCGATCAGCTGCGCGAGCGCCTACAACGGTCCGGCGCACAGCGGCGTGGTCGTGCTGTCCAGCTCGATCCGCATCAAGGGCCATCAGCATTTCCCGAACAATACCCACGTCGATCCGGGCATCAACTGGGACTGGCCGCGCTATTACGGCCTGCTGAATCCGGGCTCGGGCGGCACGACCACGCTGCTCGACACGTTCGAGAGCAGCGAAGGTCATTTCACCTCGACGCCGAGCTATTCGGGCAGCACGACGGGCATCGCCGCGACGTCGACGGCCGAGCGCGACTGCAGCATCGCGAAGGCCGGCAGCTGCTCGGAGCACCTGACCTTGATCGATGATGCGGCCAACACGAACGACTGGGCCGTGCGCTTCCTGTCCGGCGGCGGCTCGGCCGGCAGCAATACCGCGGTCGCGCGCAACGGCCGCGTCGGTTTCTGGATCTACGTCGGCGGCAGCGGCTTCAACGTCGGCGTCGGCGTCGACGACGGCGCGGCGACGGAACGCTCGGTGCTGCGCAGCGTGCCGGCAAACACCTGGACCTATGTCGAATGGAATCTGGCCGACGCCGCACAGTGGGACGCCTGGGTCGGCGGCAACGGCGCGATCGACGCGGCCACGGTCACGCTCGATGCGATCTGGCTCGAACGCGCGCACACCGCGTACACGGTGAATGCGTACGTCGACGACGTGCAGTGGCGGTCGAACTGAAGCAGTCGGCGGGAACGCCGCGGCGCAGGGACGCGCCGCGGCGCCGTTCGCCCGGAACCGCTCAGCTGCGCGGCTTGCCGTCGCGCAGCTGCTCGGCGAAGCGCAAGTTGGTTTCGACGCGCGTCTGCTCGCTTTCGGGCAGTTCGCCGTCGCTGAGCAGTTCCTCGCAGAGCCGCGCACTGAGCGCGCCGTCGCCGCAGTACCAGCTCGCGACGGCGAGCTCGTCCTTCGCGCGCCAGGCCTTCACGGCGCTGTCGACGAACAGCACGTCGCCGCTGGGCGGCTGTTCCAGCGCCAGGCGCGCGAACACGCTGGCCATGCGGTAGCGCTGCTGCAGGCGCAGATAGCGCGCGAAATCGCAGGGCGCCTCGGCACGCGACGGGCGAAAGTCGCAGGCGTCGACATAGGCCGCAACGATCTCCGCATGCGCGGCGCCGGTGCGTTCGAGCAGCAGCGCGATCTGCAGCTTCGCGAAATAGACCTCTTCGTCCCAGCCGCCGAGCGCGACGCGGCGGCGATAGGCCGTCAGCGATTCGGCGCTCTGTCCGGCGTCGCGCAGGCTCTGCGCGTAGTAGAACGCGTTGCGCGCATGGTTCGGATCGCGCTCCAGCGCCTTGCGCAGGATTTCCGCATCGCGGCCGTACTTGACGTGGGCCGGCGCCTGGCTGCGCGCGCCGTCGGAGAACGTGCGGATCTGCCAGCCGTGCAGCTTGCCGGCCTGCGCGGCGTGGGCCGAGACCAGCACCTCGTGCAGCACGCCTTCCCAATGCCAGTCCAGATCCAGACGCACGAGGCAGACGCGCCAGTAGCGCGTGACGCCGAACAGATATTCGAACATCTGGCCTGGCAGGCGCGGATCGGGACGTTCGGCGCCGTCGGCGAGCTGCAGGACTTCGTCGGCGTCGATGACGAGGGCCATCTCGCCGTGGCGGCGCGCGAGATCGAGCGCCTCGTTACGGTTGTGGGCAAAGTCGATCCAGGGCCGCTCGATCAGTTCGCCGGGCTTGCCGGCCAGCACGCGACGCACGATGTCCTGCGTGCCGTCGGTGGAGCCGGTGTCGGCGATGGCCCAGCTGTCGATGTGCGGCAGCACCGAGCGCAGGCAGCGCTCGATGACGGCCGATTCGTTCTTGACGATCATGGATAGGCAGACGCGCATCGGCCGA
The DNA here is from genome assembly GCF_024609805.1 of Tahibacter caeni. Lineage (GTDB taxonomy): Bacteria > Pseudomonadota > Gammaproteobacteria > Xanthomonadales > Rhodanobacteraceae > Tahibacter > Tahibacter caeni. The sequence continues at coordinate 8,579 of NZ_JANFVR010000131.1, forward strand.
TTCTGCCTGAGCCGGCGGGCCGGCGGAATCGCGCGGCCGGACCGCCGCCGAGTTTTCCCGCCGCGGAAATAATGACGCCGCGGCGGCATCCCTGCCCCGCGGCGTCGTCTGCGTCACACGGTGGTCGCGGCGGGCTTACCAGTAGAACTGGGCGCGCGCCTCGAGGATGTTCGGGTTGTCGTCGAGCTCGGAGCGCAGCGAGCTGACGTACTTGCTGCTGTCGACCTTGACGTAGTTGAGCATGAACTTGAAGTTGGAACGCCAGTACCAGTTCACGCCGAGCGTGAGGTTGTGCTCCTTGCCGCCGAGCACCGGGCTGTCGTTGAGCTCCGTCGAGTCGTAGCGCAGGCCCAGCTGCCACATGCCGGTGGCCGGATCGTCCGGCAGGTTCGTCGTCGGCAGGCCGGCCTTGTAGCCCCAGGTCTCGCCGGTCAGGTTCCAGACGCCGTAGACGTACCAGCTGTCGCCGGTCCAGTCCGGAGCGCTCGTCGCCTCGGTGCGCGAGACCGTGGAGCGCATGTACTCGCCCTGCACCTTGATCGGACCGCCGACCCAGAGGCCTTCGACGCCGTAGGTGCGCTGGCGGTCGGCGTTGAGGATGTTGCCGGTGTCGATCAGCCGGCCCGTCGAGAAGTCGGCGTCCGGGCGCACGCGCAGGCGCGCGGTGTCGGCGTCGGTGTCGTAATCCAGCGCCGAAATGCCGAAGTGCAGGATGTTGCCGGTCTCGGCCATCGGCGCGAAGTAGACGCGGCCGCCGAAGCCCTGGCCCTGGGCCAGATTGCGCGTGAGCTCGCGGCCGAAATAGCTGATCTGGTAGCCGAAGTTCGGCGTGTCGTCGCCGTAGGCGATGCCGGTGCGGCGGGCCACGCCGAACAGGTTGGTCACCATGGCCTTGGAGATGAAGTCGTTGTGGCGCGTGCTCGTCAGCTCTTCGAGGCTGTTGGGCTGCTTGTACTGGCCGACCATCAGGTAGTTGGTGCCGAGCTTCCACTTGATGTTCGCGTCGAGGTACTTGTTCGCCTTGCCGTCGTAGCCCACGGTCCAGTCGAAACGGCCGCCTTTGCCCTTGAGGATGACCTCGGCGCGGCGCATCTCGAACTCGGTGTCCTTGCCGTCGTTGCCGGCCGGCGACGCTGCGTTGAGGTCGAGGACATCGTTGTGGAACCAGTTGCCGTCGGCCTGCATCAGGCCTTCGAGACTGACTTCGCTGCCGTTGATGACATCGATCGCGATCTCCGCCTGGGCGGTTCCGGCGAACGCCGCGGCGACGGCGAGAGCGAGAAGACGCTGGGTACGCAGTTTCATGGTTAAGAGCCCGTGAGCGTTGGGAAGGCGCGCAGGGTATGTCGGGCTCGTTACCGAAATATTGCAGACATGCGTACGAAACGGTGACCGCGGCCGATTGTCATGTGTCGGCAATCTGCAGCGGTCAGGCTGTGGCCGGCGGATGTCCGGTCTGCGGCGCGGAACCACCCTAGCAGCGCGCTGCTACAGCGCCGCGGCAGCGTCATGTCCGCGGGCTGTCAGGAACTGCAGGACAGCATCGAACAGCCGGCGCGCGTGCGCGCCCAGTCGGGCCGGCGTTGCGCGAACGCGTCGCGGCCGGGCTGGTCGTCGTAGGGCCGGCGCAGCACGTCGAGCAGCTCGTGCACGCCGCCCATATCGCCCTGCTCGGCCCGGTCGATGGCCTGTTGCGCGAGGTAGTTGCGCAGCACGTAGCGCGGATTCGCCGCGCGCATGCGCGCGACGCGCTGCGCGTCGGGCAGTGCGTCGCGTGCCAGGCACTGCGCGTACCTGCGCAGCCAGGCCTCAAACGCGGGCCGTGCCGCGGCAAATTTGTCGGCGTCGTAGAACGCCGCGCGCAGCGCATCGACATCGCCGGCGGCGGCATCCACCTCGGCGAGGCCGCGGAAGAACAGAGTCATGTCGACTTCGGCCTCGCGCAGCAGCGCGTGCAGCGCCTGCATCAGTGCGAGCTCGTCGTCGCCGGCCTCGCGCAGGCCGAGCTTGGCCGCGACGTTGGCGCGGTCGGCCGCGACGAAGCCGTCGACGTAGCGCTGCAGTCCCGCATGGAGCCCGTCGTGGTCGGCGAACAGCGGCGCGATCGCGCCGGCGAGACGGCCGAGGTTCCAGTAGGCGATCTGCGCCTGCTGACCGAAGCGGTAGCGGCGGTGCTGGCGATCGGTCGTGTTGGGCGTCCAGTCGGGATCGAAGTCGTCGATCCAGCCGTAGGGACCGTAGTCGATCGTCAGGCCGAGTATCGACAGGTTGTCGGTGTTCATGACGCCGTGCACGAAGCCTACGCGCATCCAGTGCGCGATCAGCACGGCCGTGCGTGCGCAGATCTCGCCGAACCAGGCCGCGTAGAGCGCCTCGCTGCCCGGCGCCTGCGCCGCGGCGAGTTCGGGGAAATCGCGCGCGATCGCGAAATCGACGAGCCGGCGCAGCAGCGCCGTGTCGCCGCGCGAAGCCGGCAATTCGAAATTGCCGAAGCGCAGGAACGACGGCGCGACGCGGCAGACGATCGCGCCGGGCTCGTCGCGCGGATGACCGTCGTAGAACATGTCGCGAACGACGGTTTCGCCGGTGCCGATCAGGCACAGTGCGCGCGTCGTCGGCACGCCGAGGTGATGCATGGCCTCGCTGCAGAGGAATTCGCGAATCGACGAACGCAGCACGGCGCGGCCGTCGGCGCGGCGCGAATACGGCGTCGGCCCGGCGCCCTTGAGCTGCAGCTCCCAGCGCTGGCCGGCGCGATTGACCACTTCGCCGAGCGAAATTGCGCGGCCGTCGCCGAGCTGGCCGGCCCAATGGCCGAACTGGTGGCCGCCGTAGTTCGCCGCATACGGCTGCATGCCGGGCAGCAGGCGGTTGCCGCCGAAGACCTCGGCAAACGCCGGCGTCTCGACGTCGGCCGCGGCGAGATCGAGCAGCTGCGCGACCTCGCGCGAGTACGCCAGCAGCCGCGGTGCGGCGACCGGCGTCGGCGCCACGGCCGAATACAGCGCGCCGTGGACCTGGCGCGATTGCAGGCCGGATTCCGGATCGCCCGGCAGCTCGCGGACGAATGCGTTGTCGAAACGGAAATCGAGCACGACGGTATTCCTGACGGGTGCTGGCCCCGACTTCTGCAGATGCGGGCGCGCGGCGCGGTTTTCGAGGCTCGCGGCGGGCGGCTCAGAGCGCGCGGATGCGGCTGGCCAAGGTGTCGAGGAAGCGCTCCGGCAGCTGCGCCTGCACGGCGACCTGCCACCAGTGGGCCTGCGCGAACGCGCGGCATTTGATCGCGTCCTTCTCGGTCATCAGTACGGGCAGACCGTCGCCGAAGGCCAGGTCCCCGGGCTGGAACGCATGATGGTCGGAGAACGCATGCTCGATAGTCTCGATGCGGCAGGCGCGCAGACTGTCGAAGAAGCGGCGCGGATTGCCGATGCCGGCGACCGCGTGCACGCGGCGGTGGGCGAAGGATTCCAGCGCGACCTGGGCGCCGCCGAGCAGCGCCGTCGCGCCGTCGTCGCGCAGGTGCAGCTGCACCTCGTCGGCATGGGCCAGGCCGCCGTTGCAGACGCGGAAGTCCACGTGTTCCAGCCGCGACAGCGGTTCGCGCAGCGGTCCGGCCGGCAGCAGGCGGCGATTGCCGAAGCGGCGCGCGCCGTCGATCACGCAGATCTCGATGTCGCGGCGCAGGCGGTAATGCTGCAGGCCGTCGTCGGCGAGGATCACGTCGACGTCGCCGCCGCCCAGCAGCAGCTCGGCCGCGGCGACGCGGTCGCGGCCGATCACGACCGGCGCGCCGCTGCGCAGGTGGATCAGCAGCGGCTCGTCGCCGCCCGCGGGCGGCGA
>NZ_JANFVR010000132.1 GCF_024609805.1 Tahibacter caeni
CGCCTGGCGCGAGACGACCGGAGCGCGCCATTCGCTGTCGCTGCGCCTGAGCCGCGCCGGCCCGCTGCTGCAGCTCGACGCCGTGCTCGACGGCGCCGACGGCGAGCGCCGGCGCAGCCTGTTCGGCGAGGAAGCCGGCCGCCTCGCGCTGGACATGAGCGCCGTCGTGCGCGACTGGCTGGACCGGCGCCCGCGCGGCAGCGGACCGCCGCGCGACCTCGACGGCGAAGTCGCCTCGACCTTCGCGCTCGGCGTCGACGCCTACCTGCGCGGCGATCTCGACACGGCGCGGCATTACTTCTCGCTGTGTATCGAGCGCAGCCCGGATTCGCTGCAGCCGCGCCTGCACCTGGCGACGATAGAACTGAAATACGCCGACGTGCAGCGCGCGGCCGACCTCGTCGACGAAGTCCTCGCGCGCGTCGACACACAGCGCCAGCCGCATTTCGCGCTCGATGCGCAGCGCGTGCTCGGCTATGTGGAACTGCAGCGCGGCCGCCTCGACGCCGCCCGGGCCGCGTTCGAGCGCGCGCGTCTGCTGTTCCGTGCCGAATCGACGCCGGCGCAGCGCGCCGTCGTGTTCGACGGCCTGGCGCAAGTCGCCTCGCGCAGCGGACGATTCGCCGAGGCGGCGGAGCATCTGCAGCAGTCGCTGGCCCTGTACGACGCCGTCGACGATGCGGTCGGCCAGGCCACCGCCTGGAACAACATCGGCGTGCTCGAACGCATGCGCGGCCGCACCGCCGCCGCCGAAACCGCGCTGCTGCGCGCGCTCGCGATCGCCCGCGCGCACGACGTGCCCTGGCAGCAATCGCTGACCCTGGCCAACCTGGTCCAGCTTCGCGTGAGCCAGCGGCGCTATCGCGAGGCGCTGCGCCTCGGCGAAGCGGCGCTGATCCAGCTGCAGCCGCCGGCGCCGCGCGACACGCGCGCCGAACGCGTGCTGCTGCAGGAGCTCGCGGTCGCGCGCCTGCAGCTCGGCCAGGCCGGCGTCGCGCGCAGCTACGCCAGGCGTTCGCTGGCCCTGGCCGAGAACGGCGGCGATCCGGCCGGCGCGGCGATGGCGAGCGTCGCACTGGCCCAGGCCGACGTCGCGCTCGGCGAGCCCGACGCGCTGGCCCGCTACCGTAAGGCCATCACCGACTGCGAGACCACCGGCCAGATTCCGCGTGCGGCCTATCACCTGGCCCGGCTGGCCGGCCTGCAGCGGCGCGCCGGCGATCTCGCCGGCCTGCGCGAGTCGGTCGCCTGGACGCGGCGACTCGCGGAACTGGCCAAGACCTCGGACTTGCGCGGGTACACCGCCGCGGCGCAGGCCCAGCTCGATGCGGCCGAGGGTCGCGGCGAACAGGCCCTGCAGCATCTGCTCGACGCGCGCCGGGACGCCCTGCGCGCCGAAGATCGCACGAGCGCGCAACGCTCGGGACTGGACTACGTCGTGCTCGCGATCGAGCTCGGCCGCTCCGACGCGGCCGGCGCCCTGCTCGCCGAGCTCGACGCGGACAACGACACCGAAGGCGACGCCTTGGCGCTCGCCGAAATCTGGCGCCGCGCACGTGGCGACGATGCCGGCGCCGAAGCATTGCGCGCACGGCGCGACCAGCTCGACGCCGCACTGCCGCCGCCGAACGCGACGATCCTCGGCACCGATGCCGGCCGCGGCGGCGAGATCGTGCTCTAGCGACCCCTGCCGGGAAGCGCTGCGCGATTGGTGCGGGGCTGTCCCGCCGACGGCTCGGGGTCGGACTGACCGACTGGGCATGGCGGGTGTGTCCTGATCCGCCCGTCGCTGCCACGTGGGTGTCCCATTCGCCCCCTCGGATTCGGCAGCCATTGGAAAAGTGGGTGTCCCCAAATTCGCCTTCGGGGCCGGATCGACCGGCCGGGCACGTGGCTGTCCCCGGATTCAAAAAGCGGGCGTCCCAGGATTCCCACCCCTCACCGTCCGAAAACATTCTGCAACCAACTGATTATAAAGAAATAAGAATTCCTTGAAACACGCGTAAAGCCTTGATCGGCCGATGACGGTTCTACTCGGCGAACCGCGCCGTGAGGCGCCTGTCCCGAGTCTCGTCCATGCTTCTGCGTGTTTCCCTGCTGGCCTGCGCCTTCGTCGCCGACCCTGCCATCGCGGCCGACCTCGCCGTCACGACCGCCGCCGACGGCGGCCCCGGTTCGCTGCGTCAGGCCGTCGCGGCGGCCAATGCCAATCCCGGCGCCGACACGATCAGTATCGGCAACGTCGGCCCGATCAGCCTGACGGCCGGCACCCTGCTCGTCACCGACGACCTGACCGTGCGCGGCACCGGCGGCAGCCAGGCCGTGCTCAGCAACGCCGCGGCCGCGCAGCCGGTCGCCGACTTCGATCCCGGCCGACTGTTCCTGCTGCGCGGCACGGTCGACCGGCAGATCGTCGTCGCGTTGCAGGATCTCGTGCTCGGCAGCGGCAACACGCACGGCACGGTCGACGCGAACGGCATCGTGACCGACAACGGCGACGGCGGAGCCGTGCGCAGCGAATATGCCGACCTGACCGTCGCCGGCTGCACTTTTTCCGCCAACCACTCGGCCAACGACGGCGGTGCGCTCTGGCAGTACGAAGGCAGGCTGACCGTCCGCGACAGCCTGTTCTCGATCAATGCCGCCGACTTCCACGGCGGTGCCGCGCAGATCACCGGCGGTCAGATCCTTCTGCAGCGCGTGCGTTTCTACGGCAACACGGCGGTATTCGGCGGAGCGCTCGCGACGGCCGACACCGGCACGCAGTTGACCGTGCAGCAGGCTCATTTCGACCGCAACCAGGCGCAGCACACCGGCGGCGCCGGCTATCTCGCACTGTCGTCGCTGGACATGATCGCGGCCACGGTCAGCGCGAACGTCTCGGGACAGCCGCAGGGCGCCGGCCTGTACCTCGTCGCGCCGATCGATGCGCCGGGCACGCCGATGCGCATCGCCAACAGCACGTTCTCCGGCAACGGCACGCCGGCCGACATCGGCGCGAGCGCCGGCGCCGGCATTACGTTGACGGGCGGCCGTCTGCAGCTGCGCAACAGCACGGTCTACGGCAATCCCGTGGCCAGTCCGGGCGGACCGCCGCTCGTCGGCGGCGGTATTTTCGTGCGCAGCGGCGACAATCATCTCGACATGGAAAGCGTGCTGGTCGCCGCTGCCGACGTCGTGCGCGAAATCGAGGCGGAAACCGCCGACAACAGCATCCGCGCGCGTCACAGCCTGATCCAGACATCGCCGGCCCCAGGCACGTTCAACGCCGGCGACAGCGAGAACCTGTTCGACACCGATCCGCTGGTCGCACCGCTGGCCGCCAACGGCGGCTACGCGCCGACCCACGCGATCGCCGCCGGCAGCCCGGCGCGCGATCGCGGCGACAACGTCTATCCGCTGCTGCCGACCGACCAGCGCGGCGTCGACAGCGCGCTCGGCCTGACCTTCCATCGCTATTACGACCGCCCCGACGTCGGTGCCTACGAGTACCTCGGCGAAGACACGATCTTCTACGCCGACCACGAGGATCATTGAGTCACGGGACGGTGCCGCGGCCCGGTCGCACGGGAGCGGGCTGCGGCAGCGGTTATCTGCATCGTTGCCGATGCACGGTTTGACGGGACGGCGCCGTGGCCCGATCACACGGGAGCGGACTGCGGCGCCGTTTTTTATAGAAATTCCATTCTGCCGAATCCGGCTGCTTCATCCGCGGCGGCGCAACGTGGAGCACCACGTGCGCATCCGGCGACCGTCGATGAGCCGGCGACGGGACGCCCTGCGTTTCCGCGGGGCGTCCCGTGCGCGCGTGTCGCGACGAATCAGCGCACGGCGGGCGCGGCGCCGCCGAGATCGATCCGCTGGCCGCTCGCCGTCGTGCCGGACGCGCGGATCACCCAGTTGACGGCGCTGCCGACGCCGCCGGGCGTGAGCTGCAGATGCACTGCGGCGCTGCCGAGCACCGGATCCTCGCCGACGTAGGCGCCCGCATACGAACGGCCGAGGAAGTTCGACAACTCGCCCGCCGCCGGACGCGGTCCGGTTCCGGCCGGATTGGTCACGGCGATGACGATGTCGCCGGGGCCGTTCAGCACGATCGGCTGCTCGAGCACCAGGGTACGCAGGCGCGCGCCGGCGCTGGCGATGACGTATCCCTTCCGCGAACCGACCAGGGTCGCGCCGTTGGTCGGATCGCGGTCGTCGTCCTGATAGACGTAGAAATCGTAGCGATCGCCGGCGTGCACGTAGGCCGGCGATCCCGTCAGGAAGGTGAGCGTCGTCAGCGTGACCGGAAACACCGCGGGCGGCGGCGAGAAGCGGTTCGCCCAGAGCATGGCACACGATTCGCCGCAGCCGGCCGCGCTGTAGCCGCTGGAGAACTGGTCGGCGCGAAGATCGCAGTAGCCGTCGCTGCACTCCACGCTGACCGCATTGCCGCGCACGGCGACCGGCAGCCGCTGGTCCGGCACGTCGCCGGCGCTCTCGTGCAGGACCAGGCGACCGAAGCTCTTTTCCACGGGCACGGTGACGTCTTGCACCGTCGCGGTGACGGTCAGCACCTGGCTCGCGCCCGGCGCCAGGGTGAAGTCCGTCGGTTCGACGGTGAGCGTGTACCCGGCCGGGCTCTCGTGAGCGACCGTCCAGGTGCCGCTGCGCGTCAGCCGGTTGCGCACGGTGCGTGTCCATTGGCAGCGCTCGCCGCAACCGAGGTTGCGCAAGGACGGCAGGTTGAGCTGGTGAATCCGGATCGATCCGCCGTTCGGGTTCGCCGCGTCGTAATTCGCCAGGGTTTCGTCCAACGTCAGCCCGGCCAAGGCCGCCCGGCTCAGGTCGACGCGGCCGCTGCCCACTTCCTCGGGCGTCCACGGCGACACGCCGTCCTCCCGATAACCCACGGTCGATGCCGTCGTCATCAGCGCCGACTTGATCTCGGCCACGGACCAGTCCGGATGCACGGCGCGCAGCAGCGCCGCGCTGCCCGCCACGTGCGGACTGGCCATCGACGTGCCGCTCATCCATTCGTAGTCGCCCGACGCGGGATCGGTCGCCGCATAGATGCCGACGCCGGGGGCCGTGATGTCCGGTTTGGCGAGGTCCTGCAGCGGCGGCGGCGCCGGGCCGCGCAGGCTGAAGTCGCCGACGACGTCGGGCTGCTGCACGCGCTGCAGCGCAGGCTGGAAACGGCCGGTCGTGCCGGCGCCCGGGTCGAAACCGTCGACGAATACCGCGTCCGCCGGCAGCACCGGTTCGGGATGCGCCGCGAGGAAGGCCAGCAGCGCGTCGGAGGTTTCGAGCGACGTGATGCTGAACGCGCCTATCGCCGGCGCGCCGGTGGTGTCCATCCGGAACGGATCGGCCACCTGGTTGACGACGAGGACCATGTCGGCCCCCGCTCCGGCGGCGTTGACGATCTTCTCGGAGAAATTGCAGTCGCCGCGCTGCACGACAGCGATCGCGCCGTCGAAATAGCCGTCAGGAATCGTGCCGCCGGCGGTGCAGCCGCGCAGATTGGGCGCAAACGCGCGCAACGGGCTGGCCGGGCGCTCGCCGACCTGGAGCGCGGACAGCGTCGTGCTGCCGGGGACGACTTCGATCTCGGTCAGCAGCGCCGGCGGCGCGACGGGCCCCGTCACCGACAGCGCCGGGATGAAGCCGATGTCGTGCGTCGACGCGGCGACCGTGGTCACCCACGGACCGAGGTTCGTGACGCGGCCGGCGGGATCCAGGCAACCGGCGTCGGTATTGCCGGCAGCAGCGGCCACGAATATCCCTGCGGCCGCGGCACCGCGGAAATCCGGGTCGTCGGTCCAGGGGTCGCCGTAGCCGCAGGTACGGCCAATGGAATAGTTGATCACGTCGACGTTGTCGGCCACGGCGTTCTGCACGCCGGCTTCGAGCGAATCGCTGAAGCAGCCGCCGGCGCCGCAGACCTTGTAGGCGACGACGGCCGCGCACGGCGCGACACCGGACAGATGGCTGCCTGCCGGCAGTATCGGCGTCGGGACGGCGTCGGCACCCAGGACGTTGCCGGCCGCGGTCGAGGCCACGTGCATGCCGTGGCCGACGCCCGCATCGGGGACCGGATTCGTGCCGGTGCAGGCGATGCCGTCGTTGGCCATGCAGTCGTGCGCCACGAGCTTGGGATGGCCTGCGTCGAAGCCGCAGGCCGGATCGTTCGCGAACGACGGATGACGGGCGTCGGCGCCGGTATCGATGACGCCGATGCGGATGCCGCGGCCGCGCGTGGCGGCCGCATAGGCCGGCACGGCCGTGCCGTTCCAGATCGTGTCCGCGCCGATGAACGTCGGACCGCGATACGTCATCGGTTGCCGCACATCGACCGGGCTGACCTTGACGACGCCGGGCAGCGTCGCGACCGCGGCGGCTTCCTGCGGCGACAGCGGCAGCGAGACGCCGTGGTAGGTGACTTCGTAATGGAACGCCGGCACGACGGGCCGGCCCAGCGCGCGACCGATCTGCTCGAGATGGAGCGATCGCTGCGTGGCCAGATGGGCGGAATACGCGCGTGCCGCGGACGATCGGACATCCAGGCGCGACGAGAACGGAACGCGTGTCGGCGCCGTCCGCTCCAGGCCCGGCAGTCCGCCGTCATAGCCGAGCAGTCCCGGCTCCTCGAATCGAACCAGGTAGCGGCCGACGGGCGACGCCTCGATCTCGCGCACGGCCACGGCGTCCGATTGCGCCGCGGCAGCGGCGTGCGGATCGGTCGCGGCGAACAGCGCCAGCAGGATCGCACCGGGCAGCGCCGAGAAGCGGGAAGAAAAACCAAGCGGGTTCATCATGGACGGTTCCAGAACAGGTGAGCGCGTACGGGGGACGCGAAGGTGGTCCGGCCGCGGCCGGCGGCCGGATCACGTGACGACGGTCGGTGGAACGGTCAGCGCGAAGACTCGAAGCCGCTGGCGAAAATCGCATCGCCGTCTGCGGTCACGGTCAGCGACACCGGCACGCGCACCAGCGGTTGCGCGCGGTCGTTGCTGAACACGCAAAGGTTGGCTTCGTGATCGCCGGGCGGCAGCCCGCGCGCATCGAGATCGACGCTGATCTGCGCCTGCGCGCCCGGCGGCGTCGTGCCGGCGGTCTGCTGCACGCGCAGCCAGGGCACTTGCGCCGGCGATGCGCACTCGCCGCCGGCCACCGCGATGCTCAGGCCGTCGATGCGGATCGATTCGTTGCCGATCGACAGCCCCGGACTGATCGGCGCGGCCAGGCCGGTGACGAGGTTCACCGTATACAGACGGCTGCCGTTGGCCAGATAGAGAACGCCGGTGGATTCGTCGAAATCGGCGCTGAGGTTCGCGCCTTCGACCGGAACGCCGAGCGGACCGACGATCGCCGCGGCACCCGTTTCCTTGTCGATCGCCACCAGGCTGTTGTTGAAATCGTCGATGCCGTACAGCGCGCCGTCCGGCGCAACCGCCAACGCGCGGATGCACACGTTCACCGTTGCGGCTATCGGCGCGATGTAGGTGGCCTGCGCGGTCTGCAGATCGAGGCGATACAAGTCGGAAGCCACCGCCGCCGCGCAGTTGCCGAGATCGGCGGCCGTCGCCGCGAACATCGTTTCCGTGCGGCTGTCCCAGGCCATGGCCGACCAGCGCATGTACGGCGGCATCTGCGCGTTCACCATGACGGCGTCGCCGATGCTGGTGGGCAGCAAGGTGGTGGTATCCGACCAGGCGAAGCCGATGTCGCCGCCATAGCTGCCCAGCGTATAGACGCGAGTGAAATCGTTGCCTGCGAAGTCGGCGATCAGGTAGTCGCCCGAATGCATCGGAACGCCCACGCCCTGCACGATGCGGTCCGGCCGGCTCGCGTCGAAGCTGATCGCGCCGAGCGTGAAACCGTTCCAGGAATTTCTCGCGTTCGCGTAGGCCGGCACGGTGAACACGGAATCCGGCGCCGATCCGGACGTTGCGTCCGCGGCGGATCGACGTGCCGCCGCACGGTGGGCGTGCGCAGTCGAGCGTTCGAATTCCCGCAGCCACGGGCTCAGGTCGGTCGGCGGGAAGTGCGAGCGCGCCTGCGCTTCCCGCAGCGACCAGTCCAGGTCGATTTCGCCGGCATTGCCGATGCTCAAGGTGGCGCCGGCCTGCTGGCCCGCGGCCACCTGGGCATGGATCGCCGTGGACGCCAGGGTCAGCCGGGGCGCGCCGACTTCGACCAGGACGTCGCCGGACGCGTGGCGCGGCACGTCGACGGGCGTCCAGGTGATCACCTGGCCTTCCTGCAGCACGGGGCTGTTGTACGAATACTGCCGGTACGGCGGATCCGACGTCATCGCCGTGAACCCGACCAGGCCGACCGTGGCCGATCCGCCGAAATCCGGATTGGGTTCGGCCACGACGTCGAAGGCCAGATCGCGGTAGACGTAGTGGATGCGACCGGTGCCCTCCTCGAGCACGGCCTGGAACGTGATGCCGCCGGCCTGGTTCGGATAGAGGGCGTGGTCCTTGTCGTCCCACTGCACGATCAGGCGGCGGTTCGGCGCCGTGCCGACCGTCGCGTAATACACGGCGCCATGATTGCCGAGCAGGTCCCAGTAGGCCGCGATGCCGTTGTAGCCGTAGAACGGATAGCTGGAATGCGCGACGGAGCCCATCGTGTCGTTGTCGCCCACCAGCGGCGGCGGCACGACGATCGCCTGCGGGCAGCCGTCGATGTCGTCGGTCGTGCGCAGCGCGAGGGTTCCGCTGTTGTTGATGCACAGGGCGCTGCTGTCGCCTTCGTGGAAGTACTGGCCGTAGAAGCTGATCGGGAACGGCAGCGCGTCCAGCCGGTAGACGCCCGTGGCGCCCAGGGTCAGCGCGGTGCCGGTCGTGCGGATGTCGGTGAACGCGACGCTCGGGTCCGAGCCTTGCTCGTAGCCCGGCCGCGACGCGGTCGCATTCCAGGTGAAGCGCGGAAACTGGTCCCGGGTGCCGGCGGTCGCCACGTGGTTGTAGCGGAAGCTGCCGCCGGGCGGCACGGCCTGCGGCAACAGGTCGAACAGGCGGTCCCAGCCGGAATACTCGTACAGGAACGGCTCGCGGGTCAGCATCGTCAAGGTGTGATAGTTGAGCGTCACGTTGCTGCGGTTGACCATCGTGAAGCAGTAGTTGACCGGTTCGCCCGGCGTCACCGCGATGCTGGTCTGCGTGCCGCAGGCCGGCGGCGGCAAGGTGCTCACGGTCACCTGCAATTCGATGCCGCCCTGTTCGGCGGATTCGTTGGTCAGTGCGAAGCTGGTCTGGACGCCCTGCACGCTCGCCGTCACGGCATAGCTGCCGGCCTGTCCGTTGGCGCGGGCGCCGGTGCTGGCCACGCCGTCGGGTCCGCTCACGGCGCTGCCTGCCGACAGCGTCGCGCTGGCGCCGGAGGCCGGTGCGCTGAAATTCACCGCGGCGCCGATCACCGGCTGGCCGTTCGCATCGACCACGCGAACCGTCAGCGGCGTCGCGAAGGCGGTATTGATTGCCGTGCTTTGCGCGCTGCCGCTGCTCGGCAGCAAGGTGGCGGGCTGGTGGAAACGCGCGACCACCGAGCAATTGGCCAGTATGTGGCCGGTCGTGTAGGTGGTTCCGCTGAGCGTGCCGCCGCAGCCTTCGACGCCGGCGAGGTAGTAGCCGGTATCGGGCACGAGCTGAAAGCTCGCGGTCTGCGCGAACAGCACCGACTGCGGCACGGCCGGCACGATCGCGCCGTGACTGCCGGCGGCCGGGATCACCGTGTAGGTGACGGTCTCCAGCAGGAACTCGACCGTGACGGTGCAATGGCCGGTGACTGGACCGGTGGTATAGACCAGACCGTTGAGCGAGCCGGCACAGCCGGTCACCGCGCCGATGACATAGCCGGGATCGGGCACGAGGGTGAACTGCGCCTGCGTTCCCGGCAGCGCTTCCTGCGGCGCGTTCGGCGTGATCGTTCCGTTGGCTCCGGCCAGCGGCGTGACCACGAACGCGTCGATGTCGATGCGGCCGTCGGGTTTCAGGCGCGCGAGGCCGCGGCGCGCGAGGCCGTTGATCTGGCTGAAGTAGCCCGCGAGCAGGATCTTGCCGTCGCTCTGCACGGCGATGTCCTTGACCCAGGTGTTCGGGCGTGCGTTGAAACCCGCCTCCAGTTCGCCGTTCGCGCTCAGGCGCGCCAGATTCGGCCGCACCACCCCGGCTATCGTGCGAAAGCCGCCGCCGATGAGAATCGCGCCGTCGGCCTGCACGGCGATGCTCTTCACGCCGCCGAGGCCGCCGTCGACCTGAGCGAGGAAACTCGGGTCGCGCGTGCCGTTGGACAGCAGGCGCACGAGCTGGGAGTCGACCGGCGAACCGTCGCCGAGATTGATCTTGGCGACTGCGCCGACGAGGTAGCGGCCGTCGGGCAGCCGGTGCAGGGCCGTGACGTCGGCAATCGTCGGCGTGGCCGGAAACACCGTATGCAGCGAGCCGTCGGCGTTCAGCCGGCCGAGATAGCCGCCGTCGCCGGAGCCGCCGCCGACCAGGATGCGGCCGTTCGGTTCCAGCAGCAGCGAGTAGATGTTGATGTCGTCGTTGGCACCGAAATCCGCGTTGAACCCGCCGTCCAGCGCGCCGTTGGCCTGCAGCCGCACGAGATGGGGCATGGCGCTCGCCGTCAGCAGCTGCCGTCCGGCGACGAGGATTCCGCCGTCGGGCTGCACCAGCACTTTTTCCACAAAGGCATCCGGCCCCAGCGCCGGCGAGAACGCCGTGTCGCGGCTGCCGTCGACGTTGTTGCGGATCAGTCCCTCTTCGCCGCCGTAGAGGATTTTTCCGTCCGCCTGCGGCGCCACGGCATAGACCACGGAGCCGCCGGTGTTGCCTTCCTGATACACGCCGGTGCCGTCGGCGAAATTCGCCTCGGCGGCGCCGTCGGTCGGAGCCAGCCGGGCGACCTTGAGCCGGTCCCGCCCGCCGATCCGGGTGAACCAGCCGCCCGCCACGATGCGGCCGTCGGCCAGCACCTCGACCGCCTCGACGTTGGCGTTCGGCGCGGGATCGAACACGGCGTTGGCCTCGGGCACGAAACTGGCCGACACGGTGCAGTCGGCATAGACCCAGCCCGTGAGGTAGTCGTTGCCGCTACGCCGTCCGTCGCCGCAACCGGAAACCGAAGCGAGCACGCGGCCCGGCTCCGGAACGAACGTGATCAGGGTCTTGCCGCCTTCGTTCACCGCCTGCGGCGTCGCCGGAACGGCGCTGCCGCCCTCGCTGACGCGCGGCGTGACCGACAGCGGCGCCGTCGCGCCGTTGTCCACGCGGCCGTCGCTGTGCAGGCGCGCGATGTGATTGCGCGTGAGACCGTTGATCTGGGTGAAGTGGGCGCCCAGGACGAGCTTGCCGTCGGCCTGCAGCGCCACGTCGTAGACGGGCGCCGCGTTCATTTCCGCGGCCAGGAAATCCGTATCGAGTGCACCGTCGCCGCCGAGCCGGGCCAAAGTGCGACGCACCGCCCCGCCGACCGTGTTGAATTCGCCGGCGATCACGATGCGGCTGCCGTCCCGCGCGATCGCGTCGACGTCGCCGCGCACGTTGGGCAGAAACGCGGTATCGATGCTGCCGTCGCCGTTCAGGCGCACCAGCGTGCCGCGATCGACGCCGCCGAGCGCGAAGCCATAGCCGCCGCCGACGAGGATCTTGCCGTCGGCCTGGAGCTCCAGCGTCTTGATGTTCGAGTCGGCTGGCACCGGCGGCAACGGCTCGCCGGTGTCGGCCTGGCCGTTCGGCAGCAGGCGCAGCAACCGGCCGAAGCCGGCGACGAGTATGCGGCCGTCGGCCTGCACCACGACGCTTTCGATCGCAACCGGAGACTCCGTCAGCGAACCCGCGTCGAAACTGGGGTCGAGGCTGCCGTCGGCGTTCAGGCGCGCGAGATTGTTCCGCGACTGGCCGCCGATGGCCATGAACTCGCCGCCGATCAGGATGCGGCCGTCGGCCTGCAGCGCGATGCTGTGGATCCGCGGCGTGCCGGCGGTGGCGGCGTCGATGAAGCTGCCGTCGACGCTGCCGTCGGCATTGAGTCGCAGCAGGCCGCCGTTGCCCTGGCTGCCCTTGCCGCCGATCAGCGCCTTGCCGTCGGCCTGCACGGCGATCGCGAGAACGTCGCGCGGCACCGCGGAGTTGTGAAAAGCCGGATCGACGCTGCCGTCCGGGTTCAGCCGCGCGTACTGGTCGCGCGGCTGCCCGCCCACCGACGTGAACGGGCCGGCGATCAGGAGGTCGCCGTCGGGGAATGTCGCGACCCGGGTCACGTTGCTGTCGACATTGGGGTCGAAGGCCTGCGCCGCACCGGCGCCGAACAAGGCCAGCCAGGTCGAGACGAGCAGAGCGCCGGCTCTCGGCCAGGCGCCGGAGCGCCGGCGCGTGGCGGCCGCCGCAGCGCCCGGCGTTGCTGTGGCCGCGCGGTCAGC
>NZ_JANFVR010000133.1 GCF_024609805.1 Tahibacter caeni
GCGCGCTGCTGCCAGTCGGCCGCGTCGCCGTCGACGGTCGCGTCGAGCAGCGCCGCGGCGGCGTTCGCGAGCTCGGCCGCGCCGGGCAGCAGGTCGCGCGTCATGCTCAGGTTGTTCTGCACATAGCCGAGCGGCGTGTTGATTTCATGCGCGAGGCCGGCGACGAGCTGGCCCAGGGTCGCGAGCTTCTCCGACTGCACGAGCCGGTGCTGCGAAGCCTTGAGCCGGCGATAGGCCGATTCCAGTTCCTGCGCGTGCTGGCCGACCTGGGTCTCCAGCGCGCGCAGCACGTCGAGCACGACGCCCATGCCGGCATAGCGGCCGTGCAGGTCGAGCACGACGAAGTCTTCGGTGATCGGCCGGCGCAGGTGACGGCCGATCAGCTGGCCTGCGGCCTCGATGCTGCTGTCGATGCGCAGGGTCAGCGGCTGCGCGTCGAACAGGCTCGTGACCGGCCGGCGGCCATGCAGCTCGCGGCCGTACGGCGCCATGTAGACGCGCAGCATGAGCTCGTGCCGCGTGATGCAGCCGAGCAGGCGGCCGTTGCCGTCCACGACCGGCAGCGACAGCAGCGCCGCATTCGCCTTGTCGAGAAAACGCTCGCCGGCTTCGGTCACGCTGCATTGCGGCGTCAGCGGCGTCACCGGCAGCACCAGCGCAGCGAGCGCCGCGTCGCGGCTGTGCGTCGCGGTGTCGGCCGCGATGGTCGGCGAAGGCTGGTTCATGGCGGAGTCGCACGCGCTACCACAACGCGCAGAGACTAGCGCGTGCATGCGTCACGCAGATGACGCGCAGCGTTCAGCTGCGCCGCTGCGGCATCGCGGCCATGACATCGGCCCGACATTTCGCCGCGGCGCGCGCCGCTGCATTCCGGTTTCACGAGCATGGAGACTCGCAGCCGTGGCTGCGGGTCTCCGGTTCAACGCGTGCTGATGACGAACTTGCCGAAATCGATGCCGATGTCGACGCCTTCGCCGGTGCCGGCCAGCGCCAGCGAGACGTCGCCCTTGGTCACGACGCTCGCGGCCGAGGACTTCACCGCGCCGGCATGCGCGCCGCCGGCGGCGTAGGTGCCGAGCAGGTCCTTGATGCTGTTGACCTCGGAGAACTTGCCGCGGCCGTTTTCGATGCGCTGCTTGCCGAACGTGATGCCGCCGCCCTTGGTGCGGATCTTGACCTTGAGGCTCTGGCCGTTGTTGCAGCGTATCGTGCCGCTGCCGCTGGCGGTCTTGTAGAACGCCGACCACCCGGACATGCTGAAATCCATTTCGCAATCGATCGCCGCGGCCGCGGCTCCCTGCAGACCGAACAGCAACGCGACCGCAGCCAGTACACCCGTCGTCTTCTTCATGAGCCTTCTCCATGCCATCGAAGCCGCCCTATGATGCGCCCAAACCGCGTCAAACGGCGATGACGGCCTGGGCTGCAGTCGCACATCGCGGTGCCGCGCGCGTAAGCTAAAGCTCCAGCTGGCTATGGAGATCGCGTCATGAGCGCCCTCGACGTACTCGTCCATCTGCGTCAGTACAGCGGCGATCCGCCGGCCCTGCGCGCCGCGCTGGCGCTGAGCCGGCGCCTCGACGTCGTGCTGCACGGTCTCTATGTCGCGCCGATTCCGCCGGCCGCCTTCACTTCGCCGGAAACCGTCGCCGTGCTCGTGCACGAGTCCGACCGGCATTTCCGCGAAGCCGGCGTCGCCGACGGCTGGTGGCAGGAGAAGCTCGCCGCCGCCGGTGCCCGCGGCGACTGGCTCGTCGCTCAGGCCGACGCGCTCGACGCGATCGCCTATGCGGCGCGCTGGAACGATCTGATCGTCATCGAACGGCCGCAGCAGCAGCCCGACGCGCCGCTGGGCTGGGGCCTCGTGTCGCGCAGCGCGTTCGCGGCCGGCGCGCCGCTGCTCGTGGTTCCCGAAAGCGCCGAGGTCGGCGAGCTCGGCCGCGTGGTCACGGTGCTCTGGAACGGCTCGCGCGAAGCGATCCGCGCCGTGCACGGCGCGCTGCCGATACTGCGCCGCGCCGATTCGGTCATCGTGCTCGACGGCGAAAGCCGCGGCGGCAACGGCGGCCTGCTGCATCTGCCCGGCTTCGACCTGCGCCGCTATCTTGCCGCGCACGCAGTCGACGCGGACTTCCGGCCGTCCACGGCGTCGGACGATCGCGGCGCGAGCCTGCTGGCCGCCGCACGCGCCACGGGAGCGGATCTGTTCGTCATGGGCGCCTGGGGACATTCGCGGCTGACCGAACTCATCGTCGGCGGCGTCACGCGCCATCTGTTCCAGAACGCCGACCGCGCGCTGCTCGTCGCGCACTGAGAAAACCGCCACGCCGGGAACGAACCGTGTCGCAGCGATCGACGGCCGCGACGGACCGCACGACGGCGGCGACTCGCAGATCCCTGCCGCCGGCAGTCCCTCCCCTTTCCTAACCATCCGCTTCCCCAGTCCACCATGGCGCAGCCCTTTCCCGTCACCGACATCGCCCACGTCATCCAGCTCTCGGTCGCGCCGGTCTTCCTGCTGACCGGCGTCGGCGCGCTGCTCAGCGTGCTGACGAGCCGCCTCGCACGCGTCGTCGACCGCGCGCGCCGCCAGGAGGACAAGCTCGAGCACCTGTCGGCCGAACGCCATCCGGAACTGCTCGACGAGCTGCGCAAGCTCTCGCGCCGCGCGCGGCTGATGAACTGGTCCATCAGCCTCGTGACCGCCTGCGCGCTGCTCGTGGCCAGCGTCATCGTCGTGCTGTTCGGCGGCGCGCTGTATGCGATCGACGTCAGCCTGCCGGCCGCCGCGCTGTTCGTGCTCGGACTGATCTGCCTGATCGGCGGGCTGCTGGTATTCCTGCGCGAGATCTACCTCGCGACCATCCATCTGCGCCTCGGACCGTTCCAGTAGCCCGGCGCCGGAGCGACCCATGAGCGAACACGAGGCGCGCATCCACTGGCAGCGCAACGGCGCCGCCTTCACCGACCAGCGCTATTCCCGCGCGCACCGCTGGGATTTCGACGGCGGCGCCCAAGTCGCCGCGGCCGCTTCGCCGAGCGTCGTCGCGCCGGCGTTGACCGACGCGTCCGCGGTCGATCCCGAGGAAGCCTTCGTCGCGGCGATCGCGAGCTGCCACATGCTCTGGTTCCTGTCGCTGGCCGCGGCGGCGGGCGTCTGCGTCGATACCTACGAAGACCGGGCGGTCGGCCTGATGCGCCGCGTCGACGGCCGGCTCGCGATCGCCGAAGTGACATTGCGTCCGCGGCTGACGTTCGCGGCCGCGGCGCCGTCGGCGCAGCGCGTGCAGGAGCTGCACGCGGCGGCCCACGAGCGCTGCTTCATCGCCAATTCCGTGCGCTGCGCGATCCGCATCGAGCCGCCGGCGGACGGCGCCGCTAAGATCTGAAAGAGGTCTGCGCAAGGACCGGCTAATTCCCGCCCTCGTCCTTGCGATCGGAGATGTGTACGACCTTGCCGCCGGCGATCCAGAGCTGGATCAGGCGGCCGCGGCGGCGATAGGTCCATTCCTCGCGCGGGCCGGAATCGGTCGGCTCGGAGGCGATGCTGTCCGGCGCCCCGGCCACTTCGCGAACGTGATCGGCGGTGTCGCCGACCGAGACCATGCGCGAACCGAAGCGCGCGCTCTGCGCCGCGGCGGTGAAGCTCAGCAACAGGCACGCGAGCACTGCTAGGTACTTCATACAACCCCCTGGACGGACCTGCAGTATGCCGGCAGATCGATTGCGCGCGCTTTACGCCGTTTGCCTGTTCGCGATGCGGCAGGGCACGGTCTGGCGGACGCGACGGCCGATGCAAGACTAGCCAAGTCCGGCCCGATGCTGAACCCGGAAATTGACCGGCTTGGCATTCCGCGCCGCGGTGCCGCCGCGGTTCAGTTGTCCTGCACTTCAATCCGACGGGTCCCCAGCCAGGAGAAATCATCATGGACAGCAAGCTGCTGTTGGGCGCCGCCGCGGGCATCGTCATCGCCGTCGGCGGCATGGCCGTCGCGCAGCGCTACAGCGCCTCGTCCGCCGCCGATGCCGAGGCCTCCGACCGCGCCGCCGAAGCCGCACGCGATGCCGAATCGTATGCGGACGTGCGCCGCGTCAGCCCGGTCATGGAACAGGTACGCACGCCGCGAAAGGACTGCGAACAGGTCACGGTCAACAAGCGCCTGCCGGAGCGCGACGGCAATGTCGGCGGCACATTGCTCGGGGCCGTCGTCGGCGGAGCGCTCGGCAATCAGGTCGGCCGCGGCGACGGCCGCAAGGCGGCCACCGTCGCCGGCGCGGTCGCCGGCGGCGTGGTCGGCCACGAAATGGACAAGAACCACCGCGGCGGCCGCGTCGTCGCATCGACCGAAACGCGCTGCCGCGAGGTCACCGACGTCAGCGACCGCGTCGTCGGCTACGACGTGACCTACAACTACAAGGGCCGCGACTACACCACGCGGATGGACTACGACCCGGGCGAGCGCATCCGCGTCGAACCGACGGTCCAGCCGGTCGGCGAAAGCGCGCGCTGAAGCGTTTCCGGGAACATCCGACCCACGACGCCACGGATCGGCGCGCCGCCGCAACGCCTGAGCGCGGCGATCGGCCGCGGCGCGGACGCGGCGGAACTCCGCACGCCCACGCGCATCGCAGAAACCGCATCACTACGGTGCTATGGGGAGAGTCCGATGAAACGCTCGTGGTCGGGAATGCTGTTCTGCGCTGCCATGCTGGCTCTGAATACGACGGTGGCCGGCGCCGGGTCGGCAGGCAACACCAAGGCAGGCCAACCCGCTCCGGTGACGCTCTATGTCATGCCGCAATGCGGCTATTGCGAGAAAGCACGCGAGCATCTGACGCGACGGGGCGTGTCATGGCAGGAACGCGACATCGTCGCATCCGTCGACGCCAAACGGGAATTCGATGCCAAGGGTGGCGTCGGCACTCCGCTGATCGTGATAGGCGATCAGGTCATCAAAGGCTTCGACGCCACGCGCCTGGACGCGACGCTCGACGCCCGCGCGATCGCTGCCGACTGATTTCGCGGCGGGGCGGCGGCTCAGCTGGCCAGGGCCGCGCGCAACGCATCGGCGACCTGGGCGACTGCCTCGGGGGCCAGCTGAGGCCCGATCGGCAGGCTCAGCACGCGATCGGCCAGGCGCTCGGCCAGCGGCAGGCTGCCGGCGGCGATGCCGGCCGCGGCATAGGCCTGCTGCCGATGCGGCGGAATCGGATAGTGGATCAGGCTGCCGATGCCGCGTTCGGCCAGCACGCGCTGTACCGTCTCGCGCCGCTCGAGCTGGACCACGTACAGATGCCACACCGGCTCGATCCCGTCGGGCACCTGCGGCCGCTGCAGCGGCAGATCGGCCAGCGCCGTGTCGTACGCGGCAGCCAGCGCACGGCGACGCGCATTCCACGCGTCGAGATGGCGTAGCTTCACGCGCAGGGCCGCGGCCTGGAGCGGATCGAGCCGGCTGTTCCAGCCGGCTTCGTCGTTGACGTACTTCACGCGCGAACCGTAGTTGCGCAGCACGCGCAGCCGTTCGGCGATGGCCGCGTCGTCGGTGGTCGCCGCGCCGGCATCGCCGAATGCGCCGAGGTTCTTGCCCGGATAGAAGCTCCAGACCACGACGTCGCCGTGCGCGCCGATGCGCCGGCCGCGATAGCGCGCGCCGTGCGCCTGGGCCGCATCCTCGATCACGCGCAGGCCGTGGCGGCGCGCAACGACCAGGATGGGATCCAGATCGGCCGGCTGGCCGTAGAGATGGACCGGCATCACGGCGCGCGTACGCGGCGTCACTGCGGCCTCGATGCGCGCCGGATCGATGTTGTGAGTCTGCGGGTCGGGCTCAACCGGCACCGGCGTCGCGCCGCATTGGCTGACTGCGAGCCAGGTCGCGATATAGGTGTTCGACGGCACGATGACTTCGTCGCCGGGTCCGATATCGAGCGCGCGCAAGGCGAGATGCAGCGCGTCGAGGCCGTTCGCCAGGCCCACGCAGTGGCGGCTGCCGCAATAGCTCGCGAACTCGGTCTCGAAGGCTTCGACTTCTTCGCCGAGGATGTACCAGCCGCTGGCGAGCACGCCCGCGACAGCCGCGTCGATCTCGGGCTTGAGCTCGAGATAGGCGGCTTTCAGATCGAGGAACGGAACGGTCGCGCTCATTTCTTTTTCGCCGCCGGCAGCTTGGCCGCCTGCAGTCCGCCGACCTCGAACTCCAGGGTCTTCTTGCCCTGGTCCTTCCACTCGGTGTCGATGCTCAGCTGTTTGGACTTGAGCAGGCGCGCGATCAGCGCCTCGTTCTTGTCGATGAAGATGGCCGGTTCGCCGGTCGGCGGAATCGTGGCGGCCCAGCGCTCCGGCTTGCCGTCGTCGAAGCGCAGCGTCAGCGCGCAGTCGCGCGCGCAGACGAAGCCGCCCTCGTCGCGCATCAGGTAGGTGCTCTGGCCCCATTCCGGGTGGTTGCGGATGAACAGGGTCACGCGCTGCGGCCCTTCGGTGGTCGACCCGCCCTTCGCATAGATCGACGCGTGATACTGCTTGCCCTTGCCGTCGGGCGTTTCCTGGTAGGTCCACAGGCGCTCGAGGCGGCGCGCCTCGGCGCCGGCCCTGGCGCGCTGCTGCAGTTCGGGCAGGGTCTTGGCGACTTCGGCCGCCGCCGGCGTGCCGGCGAAACGCGTGACGATGTCG
Source organism: Tahibacter caeni (assembly GCF_024609805.1). Lineage (GTDB taxonomy): Bacteria > Pseudomonadota > Gammaproteobacteria > Xanthomonadales > Rhodanobacteraceae > Tahibacter > Tahibacter caeni. Next base: position 6,674 of record NZ_JANFVR010000133.1, read on the forward strand.
TTGCCGATCTCGGCCGCGAGATCGATCTTGTCGCCGGCGCGCAGCTGCTCGTACATCTTGAGCTTTTCGGCAGCCTGCGCCGCCTGTATCTGGGCCGGCGTCGGAGCGGGCGGCGGCGGCGCGCCCGGCCCGCAGGCGCTCAACAGCAACAGCATCGACAACGGCAGGATCGGACGCAGCAGGGGCATGGGCGAGCACTCGCGAACAGGCAACGGCCTAAGATAGCAAAGCGCTGCGGCGCGATGGCGCCCTCAGGCGGCGGCCGCGGCGAGTATCGACCAGCGCCGCAACTTTTCGTCGCGGCTCATGGAGGCATGCGCCGGACTCGTCGACGGCAGCGCATGCAGGTTCAGCCTGTCCAGGCGCTGCGGCGCGATCTGTGCGGCGACATGGCGCCGGAACGCCTGCGCCGCCTTCGCGCCGTTGAAGGCGATCACGGCGATGTCGTGCCGCTGCGCCAGCAGTTCGGGGATCGCATTCGGCACTTCCGTCTCGACGGTGATCGCGCTGTCGAGGCTGCCTCGACGTTCGCAGCCGCGCAGCACGTCCCAGAGGCCGACGCCGCTGGCCAGCAGCCGCGCGACCCGCTGTTCGTACGGCAAGTCGGCGCCGACGCCGAACACGGCCTGCATGGTCGGCCAGAACTGGTTCTGCGGATGGGCGTAGTACTGGCCGGCGGCCAGCGATCGCGCGCCGGGCATGGAGCCCAGGATCAGCACGCGACAGCGGCGGCCGATGCGCGGCGCGAAACTCTGGACGTAGTCCGGCCCGTTCGCGGCCGGCGGTTCGGGCACCTGCTCAGGCGGTCGGGATTTCGGTCGGCGCGGCATCGGCTTCGTGGCGTCGCGCGACCCGTTCCTTGAGGCGGACGAGGATGACTTCGTACAAGGTCAGCGCATCCTGGGCGGCCATGTCGGGACGCGCGCCTTCGATGGGGTAGCGGCCCGAGGAGATGATGGCCGCAGCCAGCTCCAGCGCAATCTGCGACGCGCTCGGTGCGTTGACGGAGTTGACCACAGTGGGATTCGCCATGTGCGGCTCGCGCGGAATGCGGTGCAGGCAAGACTAACATCACCGTGGTCGACGGCAAGGGCGCGGCGCGCGTTTCGCGGCGACCGCGGCCGGGTGTCGGGCGCGTCGCGCGATGCGGCCGGCTGGCCGCGCCGTGCGGCCTGTGCCAGCATTCGCGCCTGTCATCCGCCGCAACGTATCATGCGCCTCAACAAGTACATCAGCGACACCGGCCTTTGCTCGCGGCGCGAAGCCGACGAACTCATCGAAAGCGGCCGCGTCACGGTGGGCGGCCGCAAGGCAGCCGTCGGCGCCGTCGTCGAAGCCGGCGCGGAAGTGCTGGTCGACGGCAGTCCGCTCAAGCTCAAGAACCAGCGCGGCGGCGCCAAGTCGGTCTACATCGCGCTGAACAAGCCGGTCGGCATCACCTGCACGACCGAGTCCGGCGTCAAGGACAACATCGTCGACTTCGTCGATCACCGCGAGCGCATCTTTCCGATCGGCCGGCTCGACAAGGACTCCGAAGGGCTGATCCTGCTGACCAACAACGGCGACATCGTCAACGAGATCCTGCGCTCGGAGAACCGCCACGAGAAGGAATACCTCGTTGCGGTCAACAAGCCGGTGACCGAGGAATTCCTCGTCGGCATGGCTCGCGGCGTGCGCATCCACGGCCAGATGACCAAGCCGTGCAAGGTTTATAAATTGGGTAAATTTGGATTCCGCATCATTCTCACGCAGGGACTGAACCGGCAGATCCGCCTGATGGCGGCGGCTTTCGGCTACCGCGTGAAGCAGCTGCAGCGCGTGCGCATCGTCAACATCCGGCTCGGCAATCTGAAGCTGGGCCAATGGCGCAATCTGACGCCGGCGGAACTGCACGGCCTGCTGCCGCAGCGGACCCTGTGGTAGCCGGATTTTGCCTTGCGGCTTGCATGGCGAGCTGCGCAAACCGTGCAATTCGCTGCCGACTCGCCGATTCAACCTTTTGATCCAACAGAGATTTCCGCTTGGCATGGAGCGTGATGTCGTCTGCTCAGCGCCGACCGACAGCCAGTCGTCGGCCATATCCCACCCTGAGGAGACCGACCATGCGCTTTCCGACCATCCAGAAGACCGTTGCCGTACTGCTGCTGAGCGCCACCGCGGTGATCGCCATGGCGGCCGAGCCGATGAAGGCGAACGAGAACAAGCCGAACTCTCACGAGTCGGATCAGCCGGTAGGCGACACCTGGATCACCACCAAGGTGAAGACCGAACTGCTCGCCGACAGCGCCGTGAAAGGCAGCGACATCAACGTGTCGACGGTCAACGGCGTCGTCACCCTGGCCGGCGTGCTCGACAACCAGGCCGCCATCGACAAGGCCGTCACGATCGCCAAGAACGTCAAGGGCGTGACCGACGTCGATACGCGCGCGCTGAAGCTGCGCAAGTAAGTGCCGCCATCTGCAAGCCATGAAGGCTTGTTGCCAGGGAGATCGGCACGGCGCAGGATAGCCGTTCATTGCGCCCGGCCAGGCGATCGGCCGGGCGCTTCTCATTGCACAGGGACGTCGATGCAGGACGCCACCGCGATTCTCGACTTCTGGTTCGGCGGTGACGAGGTGTCCGCCGCGGAACACGAACGACTGGCCCTGCGCTGGTTTCGCCGCGACGACGCGTTCGATGCGGAAATCCGCGAGCGATTCGGCGGACAGGTCGACGCGGCGCTGGCCGGGGAACTCGACGCCTGGACCACAAGGCCTGCTTCGTGGCTGGCCCTGCTCCTGCTGCTCGACCAGTTTCCGCGCAACCTCCATCGGAATTCCGCTGCGGCCTTCGCCGGCGACCGGAAGGCACAACGGTTCGCGCTCGGCGGCATCGCCCGCGGCGACGACCGGGTGCTGGCTCCGCGCTACCGCGCATTCGCCTATCTGCCGCTCGAGCATGCGGAGGACATCGCCCTGCAGCAGCGCTGCATCGCACTGTTCGAAGCGCTGGCAGCGGATCCGCAGGCACAGCCGGCCGCCGCCTACTTGAGCTACCTCGACTACGCCCGGCGGCACTGCGACGTGATCCGCCGCTACGGCCGTTTTCCCCATCGCAATCGCGTCCTCGGCCGGACCACCACGCCCGAGGAACAGGCGTACCTCGACGCCGGCGGCGGCTTCTAGGTCGTCCTGCCTGAATCTGCGACAATGGGCGTCCGCTCGTGTCCACGTGCGGCCCTCCCACCGTTAACCAGGATTCCGGCTCCAATGTCTGCATTGATCTGCGGCTCGCTTGCGTACGACACCATCATGGTGTTCCAGGACCAGTTCAAGAACCACATCCTGCCGGACAAGGTGCACATCTTGAACGTCGCCTTCCTGGTCCCGCGCATGCGCAAGGAGTTCGGCGGGGTCGCCGGCAATATCGCCTACAACCTCAAACTGCTCGGTGACGATCCGGTGCCGATGGCGACGGTCGGCCAGGATTTCGGTCCGTACCACGAGCATTTCGTGCGCTGCGGCATCCGCCTCGACCAGGTCAAGGTCATCGAGGATCTCTACACGGCGCAGGCGTTCATCACGACCGACCTCGACGACAACCAGATCACGGCCTTCCATCCTGGCGCGATGATGCGCTCGTACGAGAACCACGTGCGCGACGTCGAAGGCATCACGTTCGGCATCGTCGGTCCCGACGGCCGCGAGGCGATGCTGCAGAATGCCGAGGAATTCGCCGAGCGCAACATCCCCTTCATCTTCGATCCGGGCCAGGCGATGCCGCTGTTCAACGGCGACGAGTTCCGCTCGTTCATCGACAAGGCGCAGTACGTCACGGTCAACGACTACGAGTCGCAGCTGCTGCAGCGGAACACCGGCTGGACCGAAGCACAGATCGCCGAGCGCGTGAAGGCCTACATCGTGACGCGCGGCCCCAAGGGCTCGGTGATCCACACGAGCAAGGAAACGATCGAGATCCCGCCGGCGCATGAGCGCCGAGTGTCCGATCCGACCGGTTGCGGCGACGCCTATCGCGCCGGCCTGATCTTCGGCCTGATGCGCGACATGGACCTCGGCACGGTCGGTCGCATGGCCTCTCTGATGGGCGCGCTCAAGGTCGAACACCCGGGCACGCAGAACCAGCGCTTCACCTACGAAGAATTCTCCGACCAGTTCCGCCAGCAGTTCGGCTACGCGCTGGACTGAAGCGGGAATCGACGTCGCAAAGCTGAGCGCCTGGAACGACATCCCGTTCCGGGCGTTTTCGTTTGCCTCGCTCAGAGCGGAACGAACGGAATGCCGCGCGGCAAGGTCGGCGTGGCCAGATAGTGATCGGCGAGCAGGAACGCGAACAGCGCCATCAGATAGACGATGGAGTAGTTGAACACCTTCATCGCGAAGAACTCATCGGGCGGATCGAGCAGCACGTAGGCGTAGTAGAGAAAGACCGTGCCGAGCACGAGCGCGCCGCCGAGATAGAAGAGGCCGCTCATGCCGGTCAGCCACGGCAGCACTGTTACTACGAGCAGCAGCACGGTGTAGTACAGGACGTGCCAGCGCGTGTATTCGACGCCGTGGGTCACCGGCAACATGGGTACCTGAGCCCGCGAGTAGTCGTCTCGACGGAAGATCGCCAGCGCCCAGAAATGCGGCGGCGTCCAGACGAAAATGATCAGGAACAGCAGCAGTGCGTAAGGGTGGACTTCGCCGGTCACGGCCGCCCAGCCCAGTACCGGTGGCGCCGCCCCCGCGGCCCCGCCGATCACGATGTTCTGCGGCGTCGCGCGCTTGAGATAGGCCGTATAGACGACGGCATAGCCGATCAGCGATGCGAAGGTCAGCAGCGCCGTCAGCACGTTGACCCAGATTATGAGGATCAGCATGGACATGCTGCCCAGCACGACCGCGAACACCAGTACCTGAGTCGGCGTCAGCGCGCCGACGGCCAGCGGGCGATGCGCGGTCCTGACCATCAGCCGGTCGATGCGTTGATCGATCAGGTGATTGATCGCGGCGGCCGACCCGGCCGCCAGCCAGATACCGATGCTGCCAAGCAGCGCGGGCAAGAGCGGCGGCCATCCCGGCACGGCGAGGAACATGCCGATGACCGCGGTGAACACGATCAGCGCAACGACGCGGGGCTTGGTGAGTTCGAGGTACTGCCGAAACATCGAGGTCTGCATCGCTGGATCAACTGCGGCGGAGCCGGTTTCCGAATCGTGGATTGCACCATGTATCGCGCGGCTGGACCAGCGATCAATCGCCGTCGCCCGAACAGCGATTCGTAGCGCCTCGCTGTCACGATGCGCCTCGTTATTACGGCGGAAAGCAAACACCAGCTTCGCGGGATCTCTCCCCACGCATGGAGCTACGCTCTGCCGGCACGGCATGTGACGGCCGTCCGCAGCAATCGCCATCACGGAAACTGCAGCGATTATGCGCGGACCTGCCGAAACTGCTCGACTGGCTCGCAGACAACCACCAGCTCCGCAGATCGGCTAGCAGCCTGCGCGAAGCTGCGGAACTGCAGGGCACCGGTGCGACCAGCGAAAGCATTTTCGAGCACGCCGCCGTTTGGTGGCTCCGCCGGACGCTTACTTTCCGGCGGGATGTTTCGGACAGATCAAAAGCAAAACGCCATCCCGGAGTGGGATGGCGTTTTGTGGTAAAGGGCCCTGGCAGTGACCTACTCTCGCATGCGGATGCACACTACCATCGGCGCGGGTTCGTTTC
>NZ_JANFVR010000134.1 GCF_024609805.1 Tahibacter caeni
GAGCGCGCGCAGCAGCCGCGCAGTGCCGACGCGCAGGCGCAGGCGCGCGCGCGGCGCCTCGTCGCGGCGCAGCAGGCGCAGCCAGTTGTAGTCGACGGGTGCTCCGTGCGGGGTACCGTAGGCGGTGTCGAGTGTCATGACGCGGTTCCTTGGCGTTCGTCGGCGAAATGCGACGCCGCAAGCCTGCGCCCGAATCAGGGCGATACAGGTCCGCATTGGTGGATGCGAAGGTCTGGCTGCGACGATCTCGTGCGGTTGCTCGACCGCGTTCCGATGCGCATCCGCCAGGTTTCGCGTTTCCGCGACTCCGCGCGGACCGCGAGCCTTACATGTCGAACTTCTTGAGCTCGAAACCCGCGTGCTTGTAGGTCTTCCAGCGTTCGCGCGAGCCGAGGCGCTGCGACTCGTCGGCCGGCACGACTTCGAGCACGCGCTCGAACAGGCCCGGCGCGCAATCGTCGCGCAGGTTGATCACGAGCGGCCGGTCCGGCGTCGCGGTGCCGGGCGGCACGATCAGCACCGGCGTGATTTCGTCGTCCTCGTCGCCGGCGATCTGGTGCGGGATGAACGCGTCCTCGTCGAACTCCCAGAGCTTGCCGTCGATTTCCTCGGCCTGTTCCAGCGAACGCGCGAGGATCAGGGTCGGCTGCCCGCTCGCATAGGCACGCTTCGCGAGCTCGCAGACCAGCAGCAGCGGATCGGCGCGGAAGCGCGGCTTGTCGATCAGATAGAAATCGGCGCGGGGCATGGATCGCGGGACCGTCGGTCGGTGGCCGCAACGATGCGGCGGATCGCGCCGGCGCCGCAAGCGAACCTGCGGCGCCGGCGCGGCGTGCTCAGCAGCGGTCGATCAGGTACTGCACGAGCAGCGGCACCGGGCGGCCGGTGGCCAGGCCCTTGCGGCCTTCGTCCCAGGCCGTGCCGGCCACGTCCAGATGCGCCCAGCGCTGGCCTTCGGTGAAGCGCGACAGGAAGCAGGCGGCCGTGATCGCGCCGCCGTTCTTGCCGCCGATGTTGGCCACGTCGGCGAAGCCCGAATCGAGCTGGCCCTGGTAGTCGTCCCAGAGGGGCAGGCGCCAGGCGCGGTCGAGGCTCGCGTTGCCGGCGGCGAGCAGCTGCTCGGCCAGCTCGTCGTCCTTGCTCATGAGGCCCGAGGCATGCTTGCCGAGCGCGATGACGCAGGCGCCGGTCAGGGTGGCCGCATCGATGATGACCTGCGGGTTGAACTTCTGCGTGTAGGTCAGCGCGTCGCAGAGGATCAGGCGGCCTTCGGCGTCGGTGTTGAGCACTTCGATCGTCAGGCCCGACATGCTGGTCAGCACGTCGCCGGGGCGGTAGGAATTGCCGTCGGGCATGTTCTCGACCGCGGCGAGCACGCAGACCAGGTTCAGCGGCAGCTTCAGCGTCGTCGCCGCGACGAACGCGCCGAACATGCCGGCCGCGCCGCACATGTCGAACTTCATTTCTTCCATGCCCGGGCCGGGCTTCAGCGAGATGCCGCCGGTGTCGAACGTGATGCCCTTGCCGACCAGCGCATAAGGCCGCACGTTGCCGCCGCCGTTCCAGCGCAGCACGACGAGCTTGGGCGGATTGGCCGAGCCCTGCGCGACGCCGAGCAGCGAACCCATGCCGAGCTCCTGCATCTGCTCGCGCTCGAGCACTTCGCAGCTGACGCCGTCGGTGGCTTCGGCGTACTTCTGCGCCTGCGCGGCGATGTAGGCCGGGTTGCAGATGTTCGGCGGCAGGTTGCCGAGCTCGCGCGCCTGGCGCACGCCGGCGGCGATGGCCGCGGCCTGGTCCAGGGCCGGCTGGGCTGTCGCGTCGGCGACGAACGCGATTGCGCCGAAGCTGTCGCCGCGCGGCTTGTCCTTGGGCTTGAAGGTCGCGGTGTAGCGGTAGGCGGCGTGGTCGGTCGCGAGCGCGGCGGTGCGCAGCTTCCAGTGCAGGTCGCGGCCCGGCACGTCGGTCTCGGCCAGGAACGAGGTCGCGCTCGCGATCGGCAGGCCCTTGAGCACGCGCGCCGCTTCGGTGGAGGCGCGCTGGAAGCGCGCGCTGTCGAGCTTCTTCTGTTCGCCGAGGCCGACCACGAGCACGCGCGCCGCGGCGATGCCGCCCAGTCCGAAGAGCACGTGGCTGCTGCCGAGCTTGCCGCTGACGTCGCCGGAATCGATGAGGCGCTTGATCGCGCCGCCCGAGGCTTCGTCGACGCGCGCGGCGGCGCTGGTCAGCATCTTGTCTTCGTAGACGCCGACGACGACGCAGGGCGTCGCTTCGGTTTCGGGAGTGGCGCTGGCGAGGGAGAACTGAATCGTCATGAACGGGCACCGGACGAAAGTGGCCCGGACCCGTTGCGCATGCCGCGTCGCGGGGCCTGGCCGGTTAAACTTTGGGGAATGTTCTTGTGCGCGACCGGCACAAGCGCCCGGATTATCGCACAAGCCCTTCACAATGCTCAGAATCATCGATCGCTATCTATTGCGCGAACTGGCTTTCGGCGGCTTCGCGAGCGCCGTCGTCCTGCTCGTGGTGACCCTGGGCGGCACCATCACCGACGTACTGACCAAGGTCGCCCGCGGCCGGCTGCCGGGCAATCTGGTGTTTGAAATCCTGGGCTTGCGTACGCTGGACGCGCTGACCATCCTGCTGCCGCTGGCCCTGTTCATCGGCGTGCTGCTGGCCTACGGCCGGCTCTGGCGCGACAGCGAGATGGCCGTGCTGCAAGGCGTAGGCATGCCGTTGACCGGACTGCTGCGGCCGCTGACCTGGCTGGCCGCGCCGGTCATCGTCGGCATCGGGCTGATCTCGTTCTGGCTCGCGCCGGCCGCGCAGCGCCTGTCGCACAGCCTCGTGGAGGAGGCCAACCGCTCGCTGGTCGTGGCCGGTCTCGAAGCCGGCCGCTTCGTGCAGCTGCCGGGTCGCGGCGGCGTCATCTACGTCGGTGCGATGAACGACCGCGGCTCGCGCTTCGAGCGCATGTTCGTCGAGACCGAGCGTGCCGACGGCGACGACACGCGCATCGACGTGATCACGGCCGAACGCGGCGAGCTGCGCCGCGAAAGCGACGGGGAGGGCCGTTTCCTCGCGCTGCAGGACGGCTTCCGCGTCGAAGGCCGCATCGGCCACGACGATTTCCGCCTGCTGCGCTTCAAAGGCAACGACATCGCGCTGGCCGACAACGAGTCCGACGACACGCCCGAGGCGCTCAAGCGCGCCGCGCCGACCGGCGAACTGCTCGCCAGCAACGAACCCGTGCAGAGCGCCGAGCTGCACTGGCGGCTGGCCGCGCCGCTGTCGGCCGCGATCCTCGCCGTGCTCGCCGTGCCGCTGTCGCGCACGCGGCCGCGCGAGGCGCGCTATGCGAGCGTACTGGTCGCGCTGCTCTGCTATCTGATCTATCTCGGCTGGCTCGGCTTCGGTCGCGCGCTGATCGAGCAGGGCCGCGCCCCGTCGTTCGTCGGCCTCTGGTGGGTGCATCTGCCGGCCGCAGGCCTGGCTCTGTGGCTGTTCTGGCGCAGCGACCGTCTCGCCGCGCCGGCCGCCGCGGCCGAGCGGCGCAAGCCCGTCGCACGCGGAGAGAGCGCATGATCTGGCCGATCAAGCGGGTCGACCGGCTCGTCGCCTACAGTACGTTCTCGGCGGTGCTCGTGACCTGGCTGCTGCTGGTCGGCCTCGATGCGGCGCAGGCCTTCGTGCGCGAAGCTTCCGACGCCAAAGGCGACTACGGCGTCGGCACCGTCGCCCTGCAGATCCTGCTGACCGTGCCGCGGCGCAGCTACGAATGGTTCGGCAATGCCGCGCTGATCGGCTCGCTGCTCGGCATGGGCGCGCTGGCCGGCAGCGGCGAGCTCACGGCGCTGCGCGCGGCCGGCCTGTCGAAGATGCGCATCTGCCTGTCGGCGGCGCTGTCGCTGGCCCTGGCGACCCTGGTCGTCGCGACCGTCGGCGAGACGATTGCGCCGGCCGCCGAACAGCAGGCGCAGTCCTTGGCGCTGCGCGCGAAGTCCGACACGATTGCGATCGGCCAGCGCGGCGGCGGCATCTGGGCGCGCGACGGCGACACCTTCATCAACGCCAAGCAGGGCACGACGCGCCAGGTCGACGGGGTGCGCGAGGTGCGCCTGGCCGACGTGCGCGTGTTCGAGTTCACGCCCAAGGGCCAGCTGCTGTCGATCGCGATCGCCGAGACCGCGCTGCACCGCGTCGGCGAATGGACCATGCAGAACGTGCGCCGCACGCGCTTCGGCGAAGCCGACGCGACCAGCACGACCGAGGCGACCACGCATTGGAAGTCGGGCCTGGATCCGCGCATGCTCGCGCTGTCGATCGTGCAGGCCGACTATCTGTCGGTCAGCGACCTGCGCCGCAATATCCGCTACCTGACGCGCAACGGCCAGGACGCGCAGGAGTTCGAGAAAGTGTTCTGGGCGCGCCTGTTCTGGCCGCTCAACGTGCTCGTGCTCGTGTTCTGCGCATTGCCGTCGGCGTTCGGCACCCTGCGCAGCGGCGGCATGGGCAAGCGCATCTTCATCGGCATGACGCTGGCGATCGCCTGGAGCTTCCTGCAACGCTCGCTGGCCAACGTCGGCGCGGTCTACGGCATGAACCTCGCGTTCGCGACGGCCCTGCCGGCGCTGCTGCTGATCGCGCTGGCGGTCTGGTACTTCCGCCGCGCGAGCTGAGCGCGGCGCTCAGACGCTCAGGCGCAGCGCCGCGACCAGAAAACACAGGCTGGCCACGGCCAGCCCGACGAACGGCACGCGGAACCAGTAGCGCCGCGCGAGCCAGAGCCAGGCCACGGCGTTGGCCGCGGCGACCCAGGCGAACACGGGCGCCTCGCGCAGCAGCGGCATATGGCCGAGTGCGAGCAGCAGCACGAACACGGCGAACACGATCGCGCCAAGGCTGTGGCTCGCGTTGAAGCCGATCCATGCGCGCCACAAGGTCGTCTCGCGCGTGAGCCGCGGCGAGGTCGATTCCATCGCCGTGCGTACCGCCGCATCGCGCGGCGCGAACGCGTCGCCGGCGAACGTGCAGACCAGATGGATCAGGCCGAGCACGCCGAAAATGAGCGCGCCGGCGACGAGCAGGATCTGTTCGGGCATATGGACTCCGCTCAGGACTTGGGCAGCCGCAGCAGGCGCGTGCCGCTGGCGAGATCGTGCCAGCCGCGGCGCTCGCGCTCGAACAGGCACCAGAGGAAACCGAGCGCGCCGGCGGCCAGCGACAGCGGCGCGACGACGAAGCGCAGCAGCGCCGCGCCCCAGCCCGGCGGGCGACCGCTGCCGTCGACGAGGCGCAGGCGCCAGGCGCGCATGCCGATGGTCTGGCCGCCGTAATGCCAGGACGGCACGTAATACGCCGCCGTGACGCCGAGCAGCAGCAGCCGGTACCAGAGCGCGTGATAGTTCAATGTGCCGCGCGTCGCGATCATCGCCACGGCGCCCGTGACCATCCAGATCGCGATCAGCGGAAACACGTCGTAGAGCGCGGCGGCGAGGCGCCAGCCCAGGTGGGCCGGCCGGGGCGTAGCGTCGGTCATGCGCGGCGTTTCGGCGGAGGAATCGGCGCAAGCATGCAGCCATTCGCCGGCACTGTCATCCGCCGCGCGGGCTTTGCGCTACGCTGCGCGCATCTTCGCCGGTTCCGCGCATGACCGACATCGAATCCCCGCCGCTGCCCGAGCACGATCGCGCCGCGATCGAGCAGTTCGTCGAACGCGCCTGGTCCGAATTCGGCCTGGCCGAGAACACCCTGGCCAGCTATCGCAGCGATCTGATCGGTTTCGCGCGCTGGCTGGCCGGGCAGGGCGCCCGCCTCGCGACCGCCTCGCGCGAGCTGCTGTACCGCTACCTGGCTGCGCGCGCGGCGGCGAAATACACCGCGCGCTCGAATGCGCGGCTGCTGTCGACCCTGCGGCGCTACTACAAGCTCATGCGCCGCATCGGCCTCGTCGAGCAGGACCCGACCTTGCTGCTCGACGCGCCGAAGCTGCCGCGCGCCTTGCCCAAGGCGCTCAGCGAAGGCGAGGTCGAAGCGCTGATCCGCGCGCCCGACATCGCGACGCCGCTGGGCCTGCGCGACCGCGCGATGCTCGAGCTGCTGTACGCGACCGGCCTGCGCGTCAGCGAACTCGTCGGCCTGCGCGCCGACCAGATCAACCTGCGCCAGGGTGTGCTGCGCGTGACCGGCAAGGGCGGCAAGGACCGCCTCGTTCCGCTCGGCGAGGAAGCACAGCACTGGCTCGAACAGTACGTGCAGCAGTCGCGCCCCGTGCTGCTGCGCGGCCGCGTCGCCGACGCCGTCTTCGTGACCGCGCGCGCCGCCGGCATGACGCGGCAGATGTTCTGGACCATGGTCAAGAAACACGGCCAGGCCGCCGGCATCGCGAGCCAGCGCATCTCCCCGCACGTGCTGCGCCATTCGTTCGCGACCCACCTGCTCAACCACGGCGCCGACCTGCGCGCACTGCAGCTGTTGCTCGGCCACAGCTCCCTGTCGACGACGCAGATCTACACCTACGTCGCGCGCGAAGGCCTCAAGCGGCTGCATGCGCAGCATCATCCGCGAGGATGAGGGCGGACGCGGGAGCAGGGCCGGGCAGATCGGCTGACGCCGCGCCGTTCGATGCCGATGCCGGCGGGGCCGGCAGCGTCGATGACAGGCGCCACCGGGATTGGTGCAAGCGGACCTGTCCACGGCGGCCGGTTCCACCGTTTGCGTTGCCCCGGCGCCGCGGCCGCGCCTACAATCCGCCCGGCGCGCCGGTTTAGCTCAGTCGGTAGAGCAACTGATTTGTAATCAGTAGGTCGTCGGTTCGATTCCGACAGCCGGCACCATCGCAGGTCCTGCGACCCCGCGCCAAGCCTCTAACATTCCGGTGCAAAGCCAGTCCCGCTGCTTCTGACAGGGCGTCGCGAAGCCTTCGCGTGCCGCGGTGCTCTACTGCGCGATGTCGGTAGCCACGGTTCCAGGTTGGACGAGGCCGAATCACTCCATCCACGCCGTCCAGAAATCGCCATGCGCGCAACCGGAAACCAACCGCAGTGAGAGGCGCCGTGCCCTGCCGACAGTCTCCGTTCGGGCGAACCAGAGGTGTCCGATGGAAGCGAGGACATGCAGGAAATGCGGACATGTGAACGAGCGGGCCACGTGGAAGCCCATGGAGGCCTGTCCCCGATGCGACGTCATCTACGCCAAGTACGGTGCGCTCGTCGTTCCCGCGCGCCGGCTTGCGCCACAGCCGTCGGCAGCAGATGCAGACAGGCTCGCGCGGCGGCGCAGGGCGTTGCTCACGCATGGAGCGGTCGGCCTGCTCGCTCTGGTCGCGGGGTTCTATGCCGGGCAACTCTATCTGCAGATGAAGATCGTGGCCGCCGTGTCGGATGCCTTCGGCGGGGCGGCGAAGGCCCTCGTACGGGAGTCGCCGCCTCCGACGCGAACGGCGGCGCCGCCTGAAGGCAAAGTCGTCGCGGAAGCGTCGCCGATCACCGTGTCTCTCGCGAAGAAGGGATTCCGGGAGCAGGATTTTTCAGGCGGTCGGTCGATCACCGACGCGATTACCTTCGCCGTGGATTTCTCGAACAACGGCGACAAGGACATCCGTGCGTTCGACGGCGCTCTCGTCTTCACGGATCTGCTGGACAACGAGATCCTCGGAGCGCGCATATCGATATCGGACCCCGTCGCTTCCGGCGCCGTGATTCGCTGGGACGGCGAACTGGAATTCAATCAATTCATGGATCGCCACAGGCGTCTGCGCGATCAGGCTGCCGGCGACCTGAGAGTCGTGTTCAGACCCGGCAAGTTTCTCTACGCCGACGGGACGCGGTCGGATCAGTGATGCCCGCCGGCCGTGCCGGTCGGCGGCCGGAATCGCAGTCTGCACGTTCCGGTACGACGCGGCGCATGAGATCGCATCGGCAGAGCGACGATGCATTCTCTGAACATTGTTCCCGCCATTTGCAATCTGTACCGGAGTCATCCGCGTAAATTTCCCATTTTTCCACGGCTGATCACCGTTTCAGGGGGCTTTCGGCACTGGCACAGCTTCTGCAGCGCCGTGTCCGTCCAACCCGATACACAGGTGATCCATGAAACGTGCTCCGTATGTGTTCGCTGTGCTCGCGATGTCGTTCGGTCTGGCTCAGGCGCAGAACACGAATCCGCAGACTCCGCAGAACCAGCAGCCCGCGAACCAACAGCAGATTCCGCCGTCGGACAGCAATCCCGGCGCGCGCCCGGCCAACAATCCGGCGACCACGCCGCCGCCGTCGTCGATGCCGTTCGATCAGTACGACAAGAACACGGACGGCAATCTGAGCCGCAGCGAGTTCGACGGCGCCGCGATGAAGGGAACGACGTTCGCCCAGGTCGATACGAACGGCGACGGCAAGATCTCGCGCGACGAATGGGCGGCCCACAACCAGCCGCGCAATCAGGATCGGCGCTAGTCGCCGCTGAAGCGGCCGCGCCGCCACGGAGAGACGCGAGCGTCGTGCCGATGTAATCCGCCTCGTTGCAGCTTTCGTTACGCCGCTGCGCCCGAGCGGAATCTCCCGGCAATCGACGTTCGCGACCGCCGACATGCCGGCAGTGCAGGAGCGCTGCCGTCGCGCGGAGCCTACGGATGCTCCGCGTGGTGGCGGGGGTGCGAATCGGATGACCTGACCGCATGGCACGCCTTATCCGATTCGCACTCCCTGGGGCCGCCGCAAGCGAGGAGAGCGAAATGAAGCGAGGGTTCCTCAACATGCTCGGCATGGCCGCGCTCGGTCTCGCCGCCTGTCAGCCGCAGCCGCCGGACGATCCGACGCCGCGTTCGCGCGCGCCGGGCGCCGACGACACGACGCCGCGCCGCGCGGAACCTTCGCAGAGCGCGCCGCAACCGGTCCCGCCCGGCGGCGCCGCGCCGCAGGACTCGATGCCGGCAGCAGCGACACCGGCCGGAACCGCGTCTGCGGATCAGGCTGCGCCGGTGCCGCCGCCCGAGCAGGTCGAGGACGCGCTCGCCGCGTGTGCGCGCCAGCCCGCCGACCAACAGGAAACTTGTCGCCAGCGCATCCGGCAAGCGATCGGATCGGCCGCCGATGAGAAGCGTTAGCCGACGTGTCGGCCGGTTCAAGCAGTATCACCGGAGAAATCGATGTGCTTTCGTCGAACGATCGCTGCCGTGTCGGGTACGCGAGCCCGGACTTCCGCCCGCTGACGGGAGATGCCATGGCCGTCCGCAGCAGCATCGACGCCGTCATCGATCTGCTCGAGACGCCCGAACTATGGTCGGTCGCCGCCTCGTCCGGCGCCGTGCGCCGTGTACTGCGTGGCCTGCTGACCCAGGTCAACGAAGAAATCGCGATGCTCGAGCCGCTGCTCGTCCAGCCGCAGCTCGCCGATCGCGAACGGCTGGCCGAGGGCGTGGACGGCCGTCGCGCGATCGTCGAACGCCTGCAGACCTTGCTCGTCGCGTGTGGTGAACGCAGCGGTGCCAGCGCGAGCTGATCGCACGGTCGCGCGACCGCTCCGCCGGCGATCATCCAGCCGGCGCGACGCCGGCAACGACGGCCTGCCCGACAGGGGCCGCAACGGAGCGCCGCCGCGGTCCGGTCTCGCCCGGCGGCGCTGCGTTCGCTGCGCTCAGAACTCCAGCGCCGGCACGTGCTCGCGCCGCTCGTACCAGCCGTTGCCGACGTCGACGTATTGACTGAACGCATCGAGCGCGCGCGCGTAGACGTGAACCGAAATCGTGACGTCGCGCGGCGCGGAGTTGCGGCACAGATGCAGCCCGTGGCCCGGCGTTTTTCACGGGCGCGGAATCAGAAAGCCCGGCGTGCCTTGGAGAAGATACGTGGCTTCCTTTTCCGTCCATCGCGATGGAGAAAGCGGGCAGGCCGGAACGGTCGGAGTATCAATAGCAGTATTTCACGTCACCGGCCTGCGCGTCGACGACGCGAACCTCGGCGCGGACGCCGAGGAGCCGGGCATCGATCCGTCGCCGCTCGACGAGCGCCAGGCCACTGGGAATATCGGCGCTTCTGCCGTAGGGAATCGCGACGATGAATTCCTCCGATCGGATGCAGTACGCATCGATCGTCGAGCAGTTCCCGGATGCGGCAGCCGGATCGCCGATTGCTGCTTTCCTGCCGTCGTCGAACAGGGAAACCGTCAGCGCGTCCTCGCCCAGCTTCGCGTACGAATACATCGCCGGCTCGTTCACGTCGTCCGGATGCCGGGTCTTGCGCGTGAAGGCGGCAAAAAAAAACACCCGGCCAAAGGCCGGGTGTCCCGATGGTACCGCGGTCGAACGGAGGTCAGTCGACGTTGAACGTCTGCAGCGACACCGGCACGCTGGCGTTGCCGCGCAGGACCAGCATCGTGCGCGTGTCGGTGATGCCGGTGAAGGTGCGCAGATCGGTCGAGGCGAAGTTGAAGTCGGTACGGCCCGACGCATTGCGGTAGAAGCCGTTGCCGGCGTTGACGCCGCTGGTGCCCACGGGCTGGGCGGAGCCGTAGGTCAGCGCCGTGGTCAGGTTGGTGTCGTCGACGAGGCCGGCGCCGGTGTCGCCCTGGAAGTTCACGCCGAAGCCCTTGCCGGTCAGGCTGTTCAGGCGCAGCGGCGCGGCCAGGTTCACGGTGACCGTGTAGACGTTGTTCGCCGTGAGCGTCTGCGGGCCGAGGTCGATCTCGATCGGCGTACCGGCCGGGCTCGAGAAGACCGGCGTGCCGGCGGCGGTATAGACGTCCCAGAACTGGACGCGCGCGCGGATGTTCGTGTACGTGACCGCAGCGGCCGAGGCCAGGGAGAGGTCGAGGCTCGTGATGTCGACCTGCGGGCCGGCGCCGGCGATGTTGGCGACGCCGCCGATGTAGGTACGCGGCGTGCCGGTGGTGATCGTCAGCGAGGCGCCGGTCGCGTCGTAGACGACCGGATCCACGCCGCGCGGCGCGCCGACGACGATGCGTCCGCCATAAGCCAGCCGAGCGGCGGCGGGTTCGTTCTGCGCCGCGTGGGCGGCGGACGCGGTCAGCATGGCCGCGGCCAGCAGCGTCATTACGTACTTCATCAAGGTTCCCCTGCGTGTTGGTTGTTGCCGGACAGTCTTTCGAAGCTAGCATGACTGCTGCGTGTCATTGAAGTGTCGGAAGGCGCAGAGGCCGGTCTGCAGGCGGAGGGGAAAGTCACGCCGCGTCGACATGGCCGCAGCATTAGTCCGCGCCGCCGCAAGGGGATTTCCCCGATGCACGCGGTGCGGCAGTGCCGGCAAGCTTCCGAGGCTGGCGAGGATGCGGGCGATGCGGCGGACAGGGAGATCCGTAACGCCGATGGGATGAACAAGTCCCGTGACCGATCCGGCGGCCCCGGGGCGCTCGCGCCTTCGGGGCCTTTTCGTTGCGGAGGTGGCCGCGCATTCGTTCACGATCGTGAAGGCGCGACGGTCCGTGTGAGTCCGGGCATCGCGTGCGCGCGCGGCGACGCTGCGCCGGCCGCGGCATCAGCGCAACGACAGTCGTTCGGCCACGGCCGCGGCGATGCGCGCTTCCGCCGGCACTCCGGCGAAATGCGCGCGATAGGCGAGGCAGCGCGCACGCAGCGCCGTGTCGTCCAGTGCCGCGGCGACGGCCGGCGCGAGCCGATCCAGCGACGGCAGCCGCTGCGCGAGGCCGGCACTCTGCAGGCGCGCCGCGTGATCGAACTGGTCGTAGTCCAGCGGCAGCACGAGCGCCGGAATGCCGAGCCGCAGACAGCGGTAGAGGATGCCGGCGCCGCCGTGATGCACGACGAGGTCGTAGCGCGCGAGATCGCGCGCATACGACACGTAGGCCAGCTCTTCGACGTTGCCGCTGCGCCGTTGCACGGTCGCGCCGGCGTCGCCGCGGCTGAAGTGGAATTCGACGTCGGGCAGGGCCTGCGCGGCCGCGCGCACGGCGGCCAGCGTGGCCTGCTTGTACCAATGCAGATGCGTGCCCAGGGTCACGAGCACGTGCGTCCTGCCGGCGACGAAGCCCGGCGCCGGTCCCGCATAGGGCGGCGTGTAGAGGACCGGGCCGGTGAACTGCACGGCGGCCGGCCAGGCGCGCGCGTACTCGAACTCGCGCAGGCCCAGCGCGAGTATGCGTTCGTCGGAATAGGCCGCCTCGCTGCCGTCGGCGCGGTACAGCGAATCGATGCCGAGCGCGGCGAGCTCGCGGCGGTACAGCCAGCCGACGCTGCGCTTGAACGTGCGGACCGCGCCGCGGCCGAGCGCGTCGCGCAGGCGCCCGCGCAGACCGGCGCGCGGCTGCCAGCCGCCGAGATAGGCCGGCGGCCCGCCGGG
>NZ_JANFVR010000135.1 GCF_024609805.1 Tahibacter caeni
GCAGTAATGCCGGGGCCGGCGGCGCGCGGATGCAATCCGTGCGCGAGGACGTGCCGGCGGCGTATCGCGACGAGCCTGCCGTCGCTGCGGCGTCGACGCCGGAGCCGGTGACCCGACGCAATGAGTCCGTCGCCGCGCCAGCCGGCGATGCGGCGGCGCAGGCGCGCGCGGCGATCGCTGCGCTCGACATCGCCTCGACGCGGCGCGGATCGACGGCCATGGCCGCTGCAGCGCCTGCTGCCGGCATGGCGGGGACGGCCTCGGCGGCGGCACGTCCGACCGAAACGCCGCGCGACAACGGTACGGCAGCTCCGGCCATCGTCGACACGGCGCCGGCGCATTCGCCCGTTGCGCTGCAACCGCGCGACTGGGCCTCGCTGATCGAACGCGCCGACCTGCGCGGTCCGGTCGGACAGCTCGCGCGCAATGCGGCGCTGGTCGCCGTCGACGGCGACGTGTTGCGGCTCGCGCTGGCCTCAGAGCACTACAACGTGCTCGCGCCGGCCATGGTCACGCAACTGCAGGACAAGCTCGCCGCGGCCGCGGGCCGGCCGCTGCGCTGCCATTTCGAGCAGGCGCGCGGCAGCCTGGATACGCCGGCAGAACAGCTCGCGCGCTCGCGCAGCGCGCGCCAGCAGCAGGCCGAAGAAGACATGGAACGCGATCCGTTCGTACAGGCCGCGATGCGCGAATTCGGCGCGCGCATCGTGCCGAACTCGGTGCGTCCCGGCGACACGACGCATTGACCGCGGCGGCGGCCTTGGCCGGCGCCGCGGCAGACACCATCTCGACTCGGATACCCATTCCCGGAGCCAATCATGCGTGGACCCCTAGGCAACCTCATGCAGCAAGCGCAGCGCATGCAGGACAACCTCAAGAAGGCGCAGGAAGAAATCGCCAAGCTCGAAGTCACCGGCAGCGCCGGCGGCGGCCTCGTCAGCGTGACGATGAACGGCCGCCACGAAGTGCGCCGCGTCAACGTCGACCGCAAGCTGCTGCAGGACGATCCGGAAATGGCCGAGGACCTCATTGCCGCGGCGTTCAACGATGCGGCCAACAAGATCGCGAGCGAAACCCAGTCGCGCATGGCCGGCGTCGCCGGCGGCATGAATCTGCCGCCAGGCTTCTCGCTGCCGTTCTGACGGGAAGGGACCGGTCACGTGTCCGCGCTGCGGCACCCGCGCTCGTCCGTCTGCATTCGCGACCGCGCCGGATGCGTGCGCGGCCGCGGTCCGGTCGTCCGCGCGACACGCGCAGGCGGCAGACAGGCCGGCACGTTCCGACCGATCCGGAGGTCGCCCGACGCATGAGCGCCGCATCGCCGTTGCTCGCCGAGCTCATCGAGGCCCTGCGCTGCCTGCCGGGGGTCGGCGCCAAGAGCGCGCAACGCATGGCCTTCCACGTTCTCGAGCGCGACCGCGCCGGCGCGCGCCGGTTGGCCGAGCGCCTGGCCGCGGCGGTCGAGCGCATCGGCAACTGCCGGCGCTGCCGCGGCTTCAGCGAAACCGAGATCTGCAGCGTCTGCGCCAATCCGGCGCGCGATGCGAGCCTGCTCTGCGTCGTGGAGAGTCCGGTGGATCAGGCCGCGGTCGAGACGGCGACGGGCTTTCGCGGCCTGTATTTCGTGCTGCTCGGACGGCTCAGCCCGCTCGACGGGCTCGGCCCGCGCGAGCTCGGTCTCGACCAGCTGACCGAGCGGCTGCGCAGCGGCGAGGTCAAGGAGCTCATCGTCGCGACCAACCCGACCGTCGAGGGCGAGGCCACTGCCCATCTGCTGTCGCAGCTCGCGCGCGAGGCCGGCGTGCGCGCGACGCGACTCGCCCACGGCGTGCCGCTCGGCGGCGAACTGGAATTCATCGACCGCGGCACCCTGGCTCACGCCTTCGGCAGCCGCCAGACCCTGACCTGAGGAGCGTCATGAACGACACGATTTTCGGCAAGATCCTGCGCCGCGAGATTCCGGCCGACATCGTCTACGAGGACGACGACCTGATCGCGTTCAAGGACATCAGCCCGCAGGCGCCGGTGCACGTGCTGTTCGTGCCGAAGGCGCCGATCGCGACCTTGAACGATCTGCAGCCGAACCAGGCCGAACTGCTCGGCAAGCTGTTCCTCGCCGCGGCGGCCTATGCTAAGCGCCAGGGTTTCGCCGACAACGGCTATCGCTGCGTGATCAACTGCAACAGCCACGCGGGCCAGACCGTGTTCCAGCTGCACCTGCATCTGCTAGCCGGCGCACCGCTGCGCAGCGGCTTCGGCTGAGCGCGCGACGCGGCGGAGCGTCGGCGGTCGTCCTCCGCCGACGCCATGTTGCGGCGGCAGTCAATGCCGGCGATGCGGATGCACGATCACGACCGGCGGGAACGGCGTGCGATACCAGAACGGGTCCCAGCCGTAGCCGTAAGGGCCGTAGAACCACGGATCGGGATAGCCCGCGCGCAGGTAGCGCGGTTCGTTCCAGAGATAGATCACGTCGGCGTCGACGCGCGGATAGTCGTAGTCGTAGTCGCCGACCTTGCGCCTTTCGCTGCCGTTGACCGTGCCGGTCACGGTGATCTCGCGGCCGGGCTCGAAAACCGCCGGATCGTAGAAGCCGGCGCGGCAGGCGAGGAAGCGGCCTTCGCTGCGGTCGCGCCGCAGCGGCCGGGCGCTCGCGTCGAGCGGCCTGGCGAGCACTTCGAAACAGGAACGGTCGCGGCCGTTGTCGACGCGGATGATTTGGCCTCCCCAGCGAACTTTCCCGGCGGACGTCGCGGCGGCGTCGGCAGGGCCGGTCGCGGCGAAGTCGCCTTGCAGCGGCTTGGGCGCGGTCGCGCAGCCGGCCAGCGCGAGCAGCGCGACCGGCAGCAGGATCAGACGAACAGTAGACATGACGGGACTCCTGGCAGGACGTCTACGGCCACGACGATACACCGCCGCGCGTGGTCGCGGCCTGACGACGGTGGAATTCAGGATCCGTGCAGCGCGCCGAGATCGGCCCGCCGCACGGCGCGCGCGAACTCGCGCGCGGCCGCGTCGGCGACGTCGTTTCGCGCGTAGCGCAGCTGCAGGTAGCGCGCGAACAGCGGCTCCAGCGCCTCGCGCGCCTGCGGCCGCTGCTGCAGCAGGCGGCGCAGATAGTCGGCCGGGCCTTCGCTCGGCGCGCGCGCGAAACCGTAGCGGCCCAGCCGGTTGCAGAGCCGCGCATAGGCGCGATCGACGCGGTCGGCGTCGTCATGCGCGCGGCGCACGGCCCACCAGAGGCCGAGCGCGGCGAGCACGCCCATGCCGAGCGCGAACGCGATGCCGAGCTCGCGCCAGTCGGCCTGTTCGATGCCGACGCTGCGCAGCAGGCCGCGCTGGCTGAGCTCGTCGAACTGCACGACGATCTGGGTCCATAGGCGGTTGGCGATGTCCCAGTGATTGCGCAGCGCGAGCAGCCACTCGCTGCCGTACCAGCGGTTGAACGCCGCGTTCGCGGCGCTGCCGATCTCGATGCGGTCCGGGCTCACGGCCGCCGTCGGGTCCACGCGCACCCAGCCGCGGTCGTCGAACCAGACCTCGTTCCAGGCATGCGCGTCGGACTGGCGCACGACCATGTACTCGCCGGTCTCGTTCCAGTAGCCGCCCTGATAGCCGATGACGACGCGCGTCGGTATGCCGGCCGCGCGCATGAGCACGGCGAAGGCCGAGGCGAAATACTCGCAGTAGCCCGCGCGCGTCTCGAACAGGAAATCGTCCATCGCGTGACGGCCGAGCGGCGGCGGCGACAAGGTGTAGCGGAAGTTCTCGCGGATCAGGTCCAGCGCGGCCTGTACGACGCGCTGCGGATCGCCGTACTGCTGCGCCCACTCGCGGCCGAGCGCGACCGTGCGCGGATTGAAACCTTCCGGCAGGCGCAGCGCGCGCCGGCGCTGCTGCACATCGAGGCCGCCCAGCGCATAGCGCGGCGCCGAACGCAGCGCGTAGCGCAGCGGCTTGTCGATCGGCCGCGCGGCGGCCAGGGTGAAGTCCTCGTCGCGGGAATAGCCGACGGCATCCATCGTCGGCAGATCCAGAGCGAACAGCCAGCGCTGCCGGCTCGGTTCCTGGGTGATCTCGTAGACCACCTCGGGCCCCAGCGCGCGGAGCTCCTGCCGGCCGGGATCCAGCGGACCGCCGCCGGCGCGCGACCAGGTGCGGCCGTCGTAGCGCCAGAGCACGACGCCGCGCCAGTAGCGCTGGGCCGCCGGCGGCGGCGCGAGCGCGACGAAGCTGACGCGGAACGCCGGCTGGTCGTCGAGGAACAGGTCGCTCATGTTGCCCGGCGACATGGAATCGCCGATGCCGGTCTTGCCCTGCGGCACGCTCTGCGTGGCCCAGAGCGGTGCGGTCAGCCGCGGCAGGAACAGGAACACGAGCACCGCGAGCGGCACCGCGGCGAGCAGGTTCAGCAGCACGCTGCGTGCTTCGCGCAGCAGCGCACGCGCGGCCGGCTGCGCCGGATCGCGGCCGTCGGGCTCGAGCGCGCGCAGCAGCAACAGCAGCGGGATCACGCCGAGGCCGACGTAGATCGTCGTCAGTATGTCCTGCTCGAACAGCAGCGCGGTCATCAGCACGAAGCTCGCGAAGGTCGCGATCGCGCGCGCGTCGCGCGGGGTTTCGGTTTCGCCGAGCTTGAGCACGAGCATGCCGACGGCGAACACGCTGCCGGGATCCAGGCCGAAGATGTTGCCGTACTGCAGCCAGACGATGATCGGCAGTGCGAGGGTCAGCGGCAGGCGCAGCAGGGCCGGCGGCTTGCCCCAGTCCGGCCGCCGGCGGCGCTGCAGCCAGCGTGCGGCGATCGCGCCGGTCATGGCGACGCTGAGCCAGAGCGGAAAATGCGTCGCGTGCAGCAGCACGCCGCAGAGCACGGTCAGTGCGGCGAGGTCGAACTGGCGCCGGTCGAGCCGCATCGTCAGAGCAGCGCCAGGGCGCGCAGGCAGCGCTGCCGGTGCGCGCTGCCGATGTCGGGACCGAAGCGCTGCCCCGGCAGCAGCAAGGTGTAGCGCGCGCGGCGCTCCTCGGCCATGAGCACCCAGCGCGTCAGCCGCGCGATGCGCGCCTCGAGGTCCAGCGCCGGCAGCGCGTCGAAGTCGAGCACGTAGTCTTCGCCGATCAGGTTCTCGGGTTCTCGCACGAGCAGCCGGTCGTGGCGCGCGCTGGCCTTCCAGGCAATCGAGCGGAGCGGATCGCGCGCGCGGTATTCGCGCAGCGCGCCGAAATCCTCGCCCAGCGGCTGGACCACGCTGCGCTGCGCCTCGCGGCCGGACTGCGGCAGCGGCACGGCTTCGGTCTCGGCGCGCGGATAGACCAGCGCTTCGATCTGCGGATTGAGCCAGCTCCAGGCGCGGAACAGGCCGTAGGGCCAGCGCGTCCACAGACAGATCCGCGGCACCGCGAGCGGGCCGCGGCGCTGCGTCGGCAACGCCAGGGTCGCCCGCAGCGGCTCGCCGGGCAGCGCCGCGAGCACCGCCTCGACGTCGCCGATCTCCACGCGCAGGCCGTTGCGCCGGCGCGGGCTCGCGGCGAAGCCGAGTTCCAGCGGCAGCGGATCGCCGGCATGGCAGGAGCCGGCCTGCACGCGCTCGAGGCTGACGCCGTCGAGCGTACGGAACGCGATCAGCATGCTGAGCACGCTGACCGAGCCGAGCACGGCGGTCAGCAGCAGCGCCGGGTTGTTGTAATAGTTCAGCGCGCCGACGCTCATGATCAGCAGCATCGACGCGAACACGAGGCCGAACCAGGTCGGCACGACGTAGATGCGGCGCCGGTCGAGCCGGATCGGCAGCGGCTCCTTGGCGCGCAGCCGCGTCAGCGCCGGCAGCCGCTGTTCGGCCCAGGCCTGCAGGCGCAACCACGCGGCATTCAGAGCGGCGGCGGCGCTCAACGCACGGCCACGCCGGCCAGGAGTTCGCGCGCGACCGCGACGCGGTCGCGCTGGCCGCCGCCGCCCAGGGTCAGGCGATGCGCGGTGACCGGCACGAACACGGCCTGCACGTCCTCGGGCAGCACGTAGCCGCGGCCGTGGAGCAGCGCCTGCGCGCGCGCCGCGGCGAGCAGCGCCAGGCCGGCACGCGGCGACAGTCCTATGCGCACGTCGGCGTGGCTGCGCGTCGCGCCGATCAGCGCCTGCAGATAGTCGATCAGCGCGGGACTCGCGACGACGTTGCCGACGAACTGGCGCAGCGCCTGGATGTCGGCCGCGTTCATGCAGGCGGCCAGGGTCGCGATGAGCTCCTGCCGGTTCGTCGAAGTCAGCAGCTCGCGCTCGGCCTCGCGGCTCGGGTAGTCGAGGCTGATGCGCAGCATGAAACGGTCGAGCTGCGAATCCGGCAGCGGATAGGTGCCGGCCAGGTCGAGCGGGTTCTGCGTCGCCACGACGAAGAACGGCGCCGGCAACGCATGCGTGCGGCCGTCGACAGTGACCTGCTGCTCGGCCATGGCTTCGAGCAGCGCGCTCTGCGTCTTCGGCGTCGCGCGATTGATCTCGTCGGCCAGCACGAGCTGCGCGAACAGCGGTCCCGGATGGAATTCGAAGCGCTGACCGTCGCGCTCGAAGATGCTGACGCCGATAATGTCCGACGGCAGCAAGTCGCTGGTGAACTGCACGCGCTGGAAACTCAGGTCCAGAGTCGCGGCCAGCGCATGCGCCAGCGTGGTCTTGCCGACGCCGGGCAGGTCCTCGATCAGCAGATGCCCGCCGGCGATCAGACTGACGAAGGCGTGATTCACCTGGCCCGCCTTGCCCAGCACGACACTGTTGACCTGGGCAACGGCGCGGTCGAGGCGCGTGCGCAGTTCGGAAGGCAGGACCAGCGGAGAATCGGGCGTGATTGCAGTCATGTGTCGGCCGGATGAGGATGCGCAGTGCATCGTGAAGCGAGTGTAGCCAGCGAAGCGATATCGACGCGATACGCACTGACCGTGTTCGGTCTGCTGTGGTTCGCGACGCAGATAATCAAGGTCTGCATCGCCGCGACCTTGGCGCCGTTCGGCGACGAGGCGTTCTACTGGCAGGAAAGCCGCACGCCGGCCTGGTCGTACACCGACGTGCCGCCGGCGACGGCGCTGCTGATCCGCGCGGGCGAGGCGCTGTTCGGCCATTCGCCGCTCGGCATGCGCAGCCTGTTCCTGCTGCTCGGCGCGGCGGTTCCGCTGCTGCTCTGGCGCGAGGCGCGCCGGCTCGCCGATGCGCGCGCGGCTTGCTGGAGCGCGAGCGGCTGGCTGCTGCTGCCGCTCGGCGGCAGCCTCGGCGTCATGGCCTTGCCCGACGTGCCGCTGACGCTGGCCGCGCTGCTGATGCTCGCCGGACTGCTGCGCGCCGTGCAGGCCGAGCGGAACTGCGCGCGGGGCTGGGTCTGGCTCGGCGGCGGGCTCGCGCTGGCCTGGCTGTCGCACTATCGCGCGGCGATGCTGCTGCCGGGCGGCCTGGGCCTGCTGCTGGCCAGTCCGGCCGCGCGCCGGCTCTGGCGCCGGCCCGGATTCTGGCTCGCGCTCGGCGCGGGACTGCTCGGCCTGGTGCCGCTGCTGCTGTTCAACCGCTCGCACCAGTGGTCGGGCCTGAGCTTCCAGCTCGTCGAGCGGCATCCGTGGACCTTTCATGCGGATGCACTGCTGCAGCCGCTCGAGCAGGCCGTGGTCGTCACGCCGCTGCTCTACGGCCTGCTGCTCTGGGCGCTCTGGCGCAGCTGGCGCGCGCGCCGCGCATCCGCGACCGCGGCGGTGCTGGCCTGGGCCGGTTTCGCCGTCGTCGTCGGCTATTTCGTGTTCGGCCTGTTCGGCGACGACCTGCGCTTCCGCCTGCACTGGCCGCTGCCGGCCTACCTCGCGGCGCTGCTCGCGCTCGGTCCGCTCGCGGCGCAAGGGCAGGGCGCGCGGCACCTGCGGCTGGCGGCCTATGCGCTCGCCGCCGCCGGCAGCCTGGCCGCCTACGCCTACCTCGCGGCCGCGGCGCAGCCGGCGCTCGCGCAGCGGCTCGCGGCCCACAAGGCGTTTCCGTACAACTTCGTCGGCTGGGACGAGGCCGCGGCGCGCACGCGGCACTGGCTGCAGTCCGAAGCCGCCGCGGTGCCGGTGCTCGTGGCCGACAATTTCCTGCTCGGCGCCGAGCTCGATTTCCAGCTCGACGGCGCGCGGACGGTCTATTCGCTGGACAGCCCGCGCAACGTCAAGCACGGTCGTGCGCCGCAGCTCGCGCTCTGGGCGCGCGACGAGCGCGGCCTGCGCGGGCGCGAGTCCGGCCGCGCCGTGCTGCTCGTGGTCGAGCGCACCAGCGGCAGCGAACGCGAGCGCGCGGCCTGGCAGCAGTCGCTGTGCCGGCGCATCGCCGATCTGCAGCCGCTGGACGAGCTCGCGCTGTTCGGCGGACGTAAGGTGTTCGCGTGGTATCGCGGCCGCGTGCCGGCGCCCGGTGAGACCGTTGGCTGTGCGACAGCCGGCGGCTGAGCGGGTCTGCGACGGACGAGGTCAGAGCACCGCGACGCCGGCGCGGCGCAGCAGCCGGCACAGCGCGATCATCGGTAGGCCGATCAGCGCGCTCGGGTCGTCGCTGGTCACGCGCTCGAACAGCGCGATGCCGAGGCCTTCGGACTTGAAGCTGCCGGCGCAGTCGAGCGGCCGCTCGCGCTCGACGTAGCGTGCGATCTCTGCCTCGTCGAGGACGCGGAACTGCACGGTGGTCAGGTCGGTTTCGGCGTGGACGCGCAGCGCAGCCGGATCACGCGCGTCGGCGAGGCAGAGCGCGGTGTGGAATTCGACTTGGCGGCCGCTGCAAGCGGCGAGCTGCGCACAGGCCGTCGCGGCGTCGCCGGGCTTGCCCAGGGTCTGGCCGTCGAGCGCGGCGACCTGGTCCGAACCGATCACGAGCGCGCCGGGATGACGCCGCGCGACGGCCAGCGCCTTGGCCATGGCGAGCCGCTCGGCCAGCGCGCGCGGCGTCTCGCCGGCCTCGCGCGTCTCGTCCACGTCCGGCGCGGCCTGGCGGAACTGCGGCGTCAGCCGGCGCAGGAGCCCGGCGCGGTAGCGCGAGGTCGAGCCGAGCACGAGATCGACGTCGGACAGCGTCGCCACGACGAGGTCCGCACTCATCGCGCCTGGGCTTCGCGCAGCGCCGCGGTGATCTCGTCGAGGTGCTGCAGCTGGCGTTCCATGGACCGGCGCGACTGGCGCAGCGCGCCGACGGCGACGTCCAGCTCGGCCTGCCGCGCTTCGGCCGCATGCTGCTGGATCCAGAGGCGGTGCTGCAGCAGGTCGCGCAGGGCGGCCTGGACCTTGTCGTCGGCGGCCAGTGCCTCGTCGGCGTCGCCGGTCATTTCCTCGGGCAGGTCGACCAGCATGCCGCGCAGGTTCTGCATGCGCTCGCGGCAGGCGATCAGGCTGGCTTCCAGGGTGTCGGCCTCGTCGAGCAGACTGCGCAGGGCCTGCTCGCGCCGGCGCCAGCGCCGCTCCCGCAGGAAATAGAAAGCCAGCCCGGCCAGTACCAGGGCGATGGACGCGATCAGATAATTCATCGCCGCGCAGTCTGCCCCAAGGCCGGGCGGGCGTAAATCGCGGCCGGGCGTGGCTAAGTGGCGGAGTCCGCGCAGGTTTCGTTTGACTTCCCAGGGCGCCGAAACTACCATCGCGCGCCCATGTCTGCGCCTTTCCCTGAGATAGTCGACGCTTGGCGCATGGTTTCGGCGCGGCGATCGTTCAACGGCAGCCTGCCCGTAGCCCAGTTGTCGCGCCTGTGCGAGGCGCTGGCGGCGCCGGACGGGACGATCGCGTACGATATCGAATTCGACCGGGACGAGCTGGGCGTTGCCTACCTCGCCCTGCGGGCGCAGGCCGAACTGATCCTGACCTGTCAGCGCACGCTGGAACCGTTTGCATGGCCCGTGCGCATCGACACCCGTCTGGGCCTGATCGTGCGGGAAGAAGATGAAGCAGGCCTGCCGCCCGGTTACGAGCCTTTGTTGCTCGAATCGGCCGAGCTCAGGCCGGCGGAAGTGATCGAGGACGAGTTGCTGCTGGCCTTGCCCTTGATTCCGGTCAAACCGGGCCTGGAGGAGTCGGACCAGACCTGGTCCACCGATCCGGACCAGACTGAAGAACCGCAGCGGCCGAACCCGTTCGCCGCGCTGAGCAGTCTGAAGAAAGGATAGAAGCAGCGGCGGTGGCGCCACGCAATTGGCGCAGGTGCGGCGAAGGCCGCGTAACTGATTGGTTCGTCACCGCTTACGGCAAGCGAACACAGGCGTTTTTGGAGAGTTCCCATGGCAGTGCAGAAATCCCGCAAGACCCCGTCGACCCGCGGCATGCGTCGTTCCCACGATGCGCTGTCGGCCAAGCAGCTGGCGACCGACCCGACTACGGGCGAAGTCCACGTCCGCCACCACATCACCAAGGACGGCTACTACCGCGGCCGCCAGGTGATCCCGAGCAAGACCCCGGTCCACACCGAAGACTGATACCGTCGGGCCGCCAGCCGGCCCGAACCAGTCGACACGCAATTCCGGCGCGCAGGCGCCGGAATTCGTTTGTAGGCTGCGCGAATCCCGCCCGGGGCGCGCAGCGCATCGATTCAGGGGGAAGCCGCTCTGATTCATTCCCGTATCGCAGGCACCGGCAGCTATCTGCCGGAGAAGATCCTGACCAACGCGGATCTGGAAAAACTCGTCGACACCTCCGACGAATGGATCCACAGCCGCACCGGCATCCGCCAGCGCCACGTCGCCGCGGAAGGCCAGACCACGTCCGATCTGGCCGAGCGCGCCGCGCGCGCTGCCCTCGACGCCGCCGGCGTCGACATCGCCGAGATCGAGCTCATCGTCGTCGGCACGACCACGCCCGACCTCATTTTCCCGTCCACCGCCTGCCTGCTGCAGCATCGCCTCGGCGCGAACGGTTGTGCCGCGTTCGACGTCAACGCGGCCTGCTCGGGCTTCCTGTATGCGCTCGGCGTGGCGGACAAGTTCATCCGCTCGGGCGCCGTCAAGAAAGCCCTCGTCGTCGGCGCCGAAACGTTGACGCGCATGCTGGACTGGAGCGACCGCGCGACCTGCGTGCTGTTCGGCGACGGCGCCGGCGCCGTCGTGCTGACCGCCGACACGGAGCCCGGCGTCATCTCCACGCACCTGCATGCCGACGGCGCCTACAAGGAACTGCTGTGGAATCCGGTCGGCGTGTCCGCGGGCTTCAAGCCCGAGGAAAAGAATGCCGGCGTGCGCGTGCTGATGACCGGCAACGAAGTGTTCAAGGTCGCGGTCAAGACGCTCGACGCCGTCGTCGAGGAAACGCTGACGGCCAACGGCCTCGACAAGTCCGCCATCGACTGGCTGATCCCGCACCAGGCCAACCTGCGCATCATTCAGGCAACGGCCAAGCGGCTGGAAATGCCGATGGACCGCGTCATCGTCACGGTGGACAAGCATGGCAACACATCGTCGGGCTCGGTGCCGCTCGCGCTCGACCACGCGGTGCGCTCGGGCCGCGTGCAGCGCGGCCAGCTGCTGCTGATGGAAGCGTTCGGCGGCGGCTTCACCTGGGGCTCGGCCCTGGTCCGCTACTGAGAAGATTCCGAGCAGGCGTCGGCAGTGCGGCTCCCGGACCCTGTAGTCCCCCACGATCGCGCCGAACGCTTGCTCTGCAACCGTCCGGCATCGAGAGGGGACGACGAGCAAGGTCGAATTCCGACTTGTTCAGGAGCTCCTTGAGAGCCGCTGACGTGCCGCGGCTTTCCTGCGCGGCGAGCGGTCGCCACAATCGCGCGGTTCACGGGCGCGGAATGCGATCCGGTAGCGCCGCTACCCGTGATCCTGGCTCCGTCCGCAGTCCGCTTTGCCTTTCCATCTTGCTCGCGTGTACGCCATGACTTCATCTCATCTCGCTTTCGTGTTCCCGGGCCAGGGCTCGCAGTCGGTCGGCATGCTGGCCGAGCTCGCCGCCGCGCACGGCCTCGTCCGCCAGACCTTCGACGAAGCCTCGGCCGGCGCCGGCGTGGACCTCTGGGCCCTCGCGCAGCAGGGACCCGAGGACCAGCTCAACCGCACCGAGAACACGCAGCCGGCGCTGCTCGCGGGGTCGGTCGCGGTCTGGCGCGTCTGGCGCGAGCAGGGCGGCGCGCTGCCGGCGCAGCTGTCCGGCCACAGCCTCGGCGAGTACTCGGCGCTGGTCGCCGCCGGCGCGCTGCCGCTCGGCGACGCCGCGGCGCTCGTGGCCGAACGCGGCCGGCTCATGCAGGCCGCCGTGCCGGCCGGCGTCGGCGCGATGGCCGCGATCCTCGGCGGCGACGACG
>NZ_JANFVR010000136.1 GCF_024609805.1 Tahibacter caeni
GCGGCCAGACCGTGCCGGCCGCCGCTGCGCCGGCCGCCGCCGCGGCACCCGCCGCCAGGCCGACGCCGGGCGCGCGTCCGGAAGAGCGCGTGACGATGACGCGCATGCGCTCCAAGATCGCCGAGCGCCTGATGCAGTCGAAGAACTCCATCGCGATGCTGACCTCGTTCAACGAGATCAACCTCGGCAAGGTCATGGCCATGCGCAAGGAACTGGTCGAACAGTTCGAGAAGACGCACGGCATCAAGCTCGGCTTCATGAGCTTCTTCGTCAAGGCCGCCTGCGAGGCGCTCAAGCGCCATCCGATCATCAACGCCTCGGTCGACGGCAGCGACATCATCTATCACGGCTACCAGGACATCTCGGTCGCCGTCAGCACGGACAAGGGCCTCGTGACGCCGGTGCTGCGCGACGCGCAGAACATGAGCTTCGCCGACGTCGAGAAGCAGATCGCGAGCTACGCGAAGAAGGCGCGCGAAGGCGGCCTGACGCTCGACGACCTCGCCGGCGGCACGTTCACGATCACCAACGGCGGCACGTTCGGCTCGCTGTTCTCCACGCCGATCGTCAATCCGCCGCAGAGCGCGATCCTCGGCATGCACGCGATCAAGGACCGCGCGATCGTCGAGAACGGTCAGGTCGTCGCCGCGCCGATGATGTACGTCGCGCTGTCCTACGACCACCGCATCATCGACGGCAAGGACGCCGTGCTGTTCCTCGTCGACATCAAGAACCAGCTGGAAAACCCGGCCAAGATGCTGCTGGGCCTCTGAGCATGCGCTGGGCCCTGCTGCTTGCCCTGCTCGGCCTCGCCGGCGCCGCGACCGCGGCGCCCGGCGAGGCGGACCGCGCCCGCGTGGTCGAGATCCTCAAGCAGTTCGACACGCTGTCGACGATCGACATCGGCAACTGCGACTACGAGCACGCGGAATTCAGCAGCGCCTATCGCGAGCTGACCGAATCGCCGATCGCGCTCGCGATGCAGCGCGTGCTGGCCCATTACCAGCTCAAGTCCGAAGCACCCGCCGACGTCGACCACAATCCGAGCAAGGACAGCTGCCTGGCGACGCTGGAGAAGGCCAAGGCCTTGTTCGCCACGCACGGCGACTACCTGCAGAAGCTGGCCGCACAGTTGCCGCCGGCACCGGCCGACTGAAGCCGCGGCGCACGCCCCTTGTGCGCCGCCCCCTGCGCCGGCATCTGCCGAACCGAACATCTCCCCGGGAACCCAAGATGAGCGAACAATTTGACGTCGTAGTGATTGGCGCCGGCCCGGCCGGCTACGTGGCTGCGATCCGCGCCGCGCAGCTAGGCCTCAAGACCGCCTGCGTCGACGCCTTCATCGGCAAGGACGGCAAGCCGGCCCTCGGCGGCACCTGCCTCAACGTCGGCTGCATCCCGTCCAAGGCGCTGCTGGACTCGTCCAAGCAGTTCCACAACCTGACCCACAACTTCGCCGTGCACGGCATCGCCGCGGCGAACCCGACGATCGACGTCGGCACGATGGTCGGCCGCAAGGACAAGATCGTCAAACAGTTCACCGGCGGCATCACGATGCTGTTCAAGGCCAACAAAGTCACGCCGTTCGCAGGCTTCGCCACGCTCAAGCCCGGCCGCGTCGTGTCCATCAAGGGCCACGACGGCAGCGTCTCGGAGATCAGCGGCACCAACGTCGTCATCGCGACCGGCTCGGTGCCAATCGAGCTGCCGTTCGCGAAGTTCGACGGCAAGCACATCGTCGACAACGCCGGCGCGCTCGACTTCGACGCGACGCCCAGGCGCCTCGGCGTCATCGGCGCCGGCGTGATCGGCCTGGAGCTCGGCAGCGTCTGGAAGCGCCTCGGCGCCGAAGTGACCATCCTCGAAGCCCTGCCCGACTTCCTCGCCGCGGCCGACCAGGACATCGCCAAGGCCGCCGCGCGCGAATTCAAGAAGCAGGGCCTCGACATCCGCCTCGGCGCCAAGCTCGGCAAGGCCGAGGTCAAGGGTGGCGAAGTGCACCTGACCTACAGCGACGCCAAGGGCGAGCAGTCGCTCGTCGTCGACAAGCTGCTCGTCGCGGTCGGCCGCCGCGCCGCCACCGCCGGCGTGCTCGCCGAAGGCACCGGCGTGCAGTTCGACGAGCGCGGCCGCGTCCTCGTCGACGAGCACTGCCACACCGGCGTCGACGGCGTCTGGGCGATCGGCGACTGCGTGCGCGGTCCGATGCTCGCGCACAAGGGCTCCGAAGAGGGCATCGCCGTGGCCGAGCTCATCGCCGGCCGCGCCGGCCACGTCAATCTCGACACCGTGCCGTGGGTCATCTACACCGAGCCGGAGATCGCCTGGGTCGGCAAGACCGAGGAACAGCTCAAGGCCGAAGGCGTGCCGTACCGCACGGGTTCGTTCCCGTTCGCCGCGATCGGCCGCGCCGTCGCGATGAACGAGACCGCCGGCATGGTCAAGGTCATCGCCCATGCGGAGACCGACCGCCTGCTCGGCGTGCACATGGTCGGCGCCTGCGTTTCGGAAATGATCCACGAAGCCGTCGTCGCGATGGAGTTCAAGGGTTCGGCCGAGGACCTCGCGCGCATCTGCCACGCCCATCCGACGCTGTCGGAAGCCGTGCACGAAGCCGCGCTCGCGGTCGACAAGCGCGCGATCCACAAGGCGAACTGAGCCGCTGCCGGCGTTCGCGCCGGCGCGCGGTCCGCAACACACCGAACGCCGGGGCTTCCCGGCGTTCGGCGTTTTCGGCGACCGCGGCGCCGCGAGGAATGTCGGCGCCGCTGGCACGAGCGGCGGACTTGGCGAGCGCTGCGCGTCCTGCACCGCCGGCAGCCGCTTGCGTCACAATGACGGCCTGCCGCCGCCGAGCCTGCTCATGAGCGATACCCCGCCGATCCGCAACGTCTCCGACACCGCGCTCTGGGTTGCGATCTATCGCGCGACGGAAAGCGAACGGCCCGATGCGCTGTTCCACGATCCGTATGCGCGCCGTCTCGGCGGCGCGCGCGGCGAAGCCATCGTCAAGGCGATGCCGAACGGCCGCTCGATGGCCTGGCCGCTGGTCGTGCGCGTCGCGGTCATGGACGAGATCCTGCTGCGCTGCGTGGCCGCCGGCGCTGCGACCGTGCTCAATCTCGCCGCCGGCCTCGACGCACGCCCGTATCGCCTCGCGCTGCCCGCGACCTTGCGCTGGCTGCACGTCGACATGCCGGAGATGGTCGACTATTTCCGCGGGCAGATGGCGCAGGAAACGCCGCGCTGCCGCCTCGAATTCATCGCCGCCGACCTGCGCGACGCGCAGCGCCGCCGCGAGGTATTCGCACAGGCCGCGAGCGAAGGCCCGGTGCTCGTCATCACCGAGGGCCTGCTGATCTATCTGGAGGCCGACGACGTCGCCGCGCTCGCGCGCGACCTGCACGACACCGCGAACGCCCGCTGGTGGCTGACCGACCTGGCCTCGCCGGCGCTGCTGCGTTTCGTCGCGAACAACTGGGGTCGCGCCGTGCAACAGGGCAATGCGCCGTTCCGCTTCGGCCCGCGCGAAGGCACGGCGTTCTTCGCGCCGTACGGCTGGCGCGAAGCGGAATTCCGCTCGACCTGGGACGAAGCCTGGCGGCTGGACCGCAAGCCCGCCGCCGCGTGGCTGTGGCGCGTGCTGTCGTGGTTCCGGCCGCGGCGCAAGGTCGAGGCCGGCCGGCGCATGTCGTCGATCGTGCTGCTCGAATCCGCCGCGCCGTCGGCCTGAACCCGCACGCCGCGGCGCGGCGCGGCGGCGCAGGTTCCGCTCGTGGCGCGATTCGCCTCGCCGCGATTTGTACCGGCCGCGCGAGTCTCGCAAACTAGACGACTCGATTACCGCCGGGACCGTTTCGCATGTCCATCGCCGCCTCTTTCCGCGCCTTGCGCATCCACAACGACGCGCAGGGCTATCGCGCCGGACTCGAATCGCTGAGTCTCGACCAGCTGTCGCCGGGCGAAGTCGTCGTCAAGGTCGCCCACTCCAGCGTCAACTACAAGGACGCTCTGGCCGGCACGGGCAAGGGCAAGATCCTGCGCCAGTACCCGATGAACGGCGGCATCGACGTCGCCGGCTACGTGGTCGCCTCGACCGATTCGCGCTATCGCGAAGGCGACGCGGTGCTGTGCACCGGTTCGGGGCTCAGCGAGACGCGCGACGGCGGCTATTCCGAATACGCGCGTCTGCCGGCACAGTGGACCATACCGCTGCCGTCCGGGCTGACCCTGCGCGAGAGCATGATCCTCGGCACGGCCGGCTTCACCGCTGCGCTGTCGCTGTATCGCATGGAACAGAACGAGCAGCGTCCGGACCAGGGCCCGGTCGTCGTGACCGGCGCGAGCGGCGGCGTCGGATCGCTCGCGATCGCGATCCTCGCCAAGGCCGGCTACGAGCCGCACGCGATCACCGGCAAGGTCGAGCAGTTCGACTGGCTGATCGGCCTCGGCGCACGCCAGTGCATCGCGCGCAAGGACCTGCACTGGGGCCAGCGTCCGCTGGAGACCAGCCGCTGGGCCGGCGCGATCGACAGCGTCGGCAGCGAGATGCTCGCCGGCCTCACGCGCGTGATCCATCCGTACGGCAACATCGCGAGCTGCGGCCTGGCCGCCGGCCACGACCTCGCCACGACGGTCATGCCCTTCATCATCCGCGGCGTGAGCCTGCTCGGCATCGCCTCGGCCGGCACGGCGCGGGCGACGCGCGAACGCGTCTGGGAGCGCCTGGCCGGCGACTGGAAGCCCGACACGCTGGAGACGATCTGTACGCGCGAAGTCGCCCTGGACGAGCTGCCGACCGTGTTCGACGGCATGCTGGCCGGTGGCTCGCTCGGCCGAACTCTGGTAAACATCGGCTGACGTCCGCCCCCTGGCCAGACCAGCCCGCCACGGCGGCGACGTATCCGACAAGAACGCGGCCGGGCGCTTGCTGTTGCCAAGCCATCGCCCGCCGGTAGAATGATCCGGCCGCATCGCGGCCTACAGGGGTGACAGAGCAACCATGGCGCGAATTCTGATCGTCGACGATTCCCAGTCGCAGCTGCTGGGCCTCAAGCGCATCGTCGAGAAAATGGGCCACGAGATCATCACGGCCGAAGACGGCGCCGCCGGAGTCGAAGTCGCCAAGCGCGAAATTCCCGACCTGATCCTCATGGACGTGGTCATGCCGAACTTGAACGGCTTCCAGGCCACGCGCACGATCTCGCGCGAAGCCAAGACCAGTCACATTCCGATCATCCTCGTGACGACCAAGGATCAGGAAACCGACAAGGTCTGGGGCATGCGCCAGGGCGCCAAGGCCTACGTGACCAAGCCGATCAACGAGGCCGAGCTGACGAAGGTCATCAACGAGCTGCTGCCGAAGTAACGCGCAAGCGGCGAACGGTATGAAAGCGAAGGGAGCCTTGCGGCTCCCTTCGTCGTTTCCGCGCCCGCGAACCCGGCACCGTTGCAGTTCGATGACCGGAATGCGCGTCGACGGCCGCTCGCGCCGATGCATCGAGGTGCCGCGGCACGGGCCCGCCGACCTCGTGTGCCGGCGCGGCCGCCCGCTAACTCAGCCGCCGAACGCCTCGCGCAGACGCGCATAGGCTTCGCGCTGCGCGTCGTTGTGCGCGGCCGGCGCGCGCACGTCGAGCACGACGTACTGATCGCCGGCGTCGGTGCCGGGCATGCCGCGGCCCTTGAGGCGCATCTTGCGGCCCGAATCGGAACCGGCCGGGATCTTCAGATCGACTTCGCCGGCCAGGGTCGGCACCTTCACCGTTGCGCCGAGCGCGGCGTCCCAGGGCGCGATCGCGAGCTTGACCGTGACGTCGCGGCCGTCGAGCTGGAAGCGCGGATGCGGCCGCAGCTGGATCTCCAGCAGCACGTCGCCGGCCGGCGCGCCGTTGCGGCCCGGATAGCCCTTGCCGCGCAGGCGTATGGTCTGGCCCGGCAGGATGCCCGGCGGAATCGTGACGTCGAGCTTCTCGCCATTGAGCTCCAACCGCTGCGTGCCGCCGGTGAACGCGGTCTCGAGATCGATGGCCGCATGCGCGCGCAGATCCTGGCCGCGGCGCGGCCCGGTGTTGGCGCGCGCGCCGGTGCGGCCGAACAGCGATTCGAAGAAATCGCTGAACCCTTCCCCGCCGTTGCCGCCGCCTCCGAAACCACCGAAGTCCGGCGGCGGCTGGAACTCGTCGCCGGGCTTGTAGCCGCGGGCGCGCAGCGCGTCGTACTCGCGGCGCTTCTCCGGATCCTTGAGCGCCTCGTAGGCCTCGTTGACGGCCTTGAACTTGTCTTCGGCGCCGGCTTCCTTGCTGACGTCGGGGTGGTATTTGCGCGCGAGCTTGCGGAACGCGCTCTTGAGCTCCGCGTCGCTCGCGTCGGGCTTCACGCCCAAGGTCTCGTAGTAATCCTTGAACTGCATGCGGTCTACCTGACGGTTTCGGTCGGCCGGGGCGATGCGTCAGCCACGGCGAGCCGTGCAACAGTAATCGCCCGGCCGCCAAACGAACAAGCCCGCGGCGGATCGCTCCGCCACGGGCACTGGATTGCGGAGCCGGACTCCGACGGGTTCAGAGACGGGCTTTTTCGATCAGTTCGCCGAGATGTTGATGCGGCGCGGCGAGCTTTCCGGGCGCTTCGGAATCGAGATTTCCAGCACGCCGAGCTTGCCGGTCGCGGTGATGCCGTCCGCATCGGCGCTGTCGGGCAGCGCGAACCGGCGGTAGAACGTGCCCTGGGCGCGCTCGCTGCGGCTCAGCTTGCCGCTCTGCTCGCCGTTGTCGCTCTTGCGCTCGCCCTTGATCGACAAAATCCCTTTGTCCATCTGGATCTCGATCGCGGCCGGATCCACGCCGGGCACGTCGGCCAGGATCACGAAACGCTTGTCTTCCTCGCGGATGTCGACGCGCGGCGTCCACTGGCTCGTGACGACGTTGGACTGGTCGGTTTCTTCCGGATTGAACAGGCGCTCGAAGGCCTGCTTGATCTCGTCCTGGAAGCCCGACGGCACGTTCCAACGGTAGTTGCGCGGAAAACTCATGACTGCCTCCTCGAATGGGTGCGGCGCGGCGATCGCGCCATGGCCCGGTAGATAGGTGCCGCCGAATCGCTTTCAAGGGAATCGGTGCGGCGGTCGGGAGCGCGGCGGCCGCGGCAGGTTGCCGCAGCGCCGGGCGCGGCTGGCGCCGCCGGCCGGACGGGCTATGATCGGCGTCCTTTCCGCCACCCATCGAGGTATCGCCATGACCATCGAAGTCGGCGCCCGCATTCCGTCGATCACGCTCAATGTGCTCAAGGACGGCGTGCAGGCCATCACCACCGACGAGATCTTCTCGGGCCGCAAGGTCGTGCTGTTCTCGGTGCCCGGCGCGTTCACGCCGACCTGCTCGGCCAAGCACCT
Source organism: Tahibacter caeni (assembly GCF_024609805.1). Lineage (GTDB taxonomy): Bacteria > Pseudomonadota > Gammaproteobacteria > Xanthomonadales > Rhodanobacteraceae > Tahibacter > Tahibacter caeni. The sequence goes on from NZ_JANFVR010000136.1 coordinate 7,391, forward strand.
GCCCGGCTATGTGGAAAATCTTGAAAAGTTCCAGAGTCACGGAATCGACGTGGCCTGCATGGCGGTCAACGACGCCTACGTCATGAAGGCCTGGTCCAGGGACCAGCACGTGCCCGAGTCGCTGATCATGCTCGCCGACGGCAACGCGAACCTCGCGCGCGCTCTCGGCCTGGAAATGGACGCGACGGCGTTCGGCATGGGCCTGCGCTCCAAGCGTTTCGCGCTGTACGCCGAGGACGGCACGGTCAAGGCGCTGAACGTCGAGGCGCCCGGCGAGTTCAAGGTGTCCAGCGCCCAGGCCATGCTCACGACGCTCGGCGTCTGAAGCGCGCGGCCGCATTGCGCCGAAACGAAAAAACCCGCGGGCGAGCCGCGGGTTTTTTTTTCATCGCACGGACCGCGGCGCTCAGTCCGCCGACGGTTCGCCGTCCGGCGCGGCCGGCGCGGCGGCATCGGCCGGCGCATCGGCGAAAGCCGGTTCGTCGGACTCGCCGCCGTCTTCCTCGCCGCCGAGCTGCGCGAGACCGACCACGCTGGTCAGCGCTTCGCTCTCGGGCAGGCGGATCAGGGTGACGCCCTGGGTGTTGCGGCCGACGCGGGCGATCTCCGCGGCGCGCGTGCGCACGAGCGTGCCCTGGTTGGACACGAGCATGAGTTCGTGCGCGTCGTCGAGCTGCACGGCCGCGACGAGCGCGCCGTTGCGGTCCGAGCACTGGATCGCGATGACGCCCTGCGTGCCGCGGCCCTTGCGCGGGTATTCCGTGAGCGGCGTGCGCTTGCCGTAGCCGCGTTCGGTCGCGGTCAGGATGTCGCCCTCGCCTTCCGCGGCGATCAGCGAGACCACCTCGGCGCCGTCGGTCAGCTTCATGCCGCGCACGCCGTGGGCGACGCGGCCCATCGGCCGCACCTCGTCCTCGGCGAAGCGCACGGCTTTGCCGTTGGACGCGAACATCAGCACGTCGCGCGTGCCGTCGGTCAGCGCGACGCCGACGAGGCCGTCGCCCTCGTCGAGATCGATCGCGCGGATGCCGTTGGCGCGCGGGCGCGAGTAGTCGGCCAGCGAGGTCTTCTTGACCGTGCCCTGGCGCGTCGCGAAGAACACGTAGCGGTCCTCGGGGAATTCGCGCACCGACTGCACGGCCTGGATCTTCTCCTCGGGCTCCAGCGGCAGCAGGTTGACGATGGGCTTGCCGCGCGAATTCGGGCCGGCGTCGGGAATCTGGTAGACCTTCTGCCAGAACACGCGGCCGGCGCTCGTGAACGTCAGCAGGGTGTCGTGCGTGTTGACGATCCAGACCTGCGCGACGAAGTCCTCTTCCTTGACCGCGGTCGCCGAGCGGCCTTTGCCGCCGCGCTTCTGCGCGCGGTAGGTGCTGATCGGCTGGCGCTTGACGTAGCCCGTGTGCGACAGGGTCACGACGACGTCCTCGGGCTCGATCAGGTCGAGCACGTCGAGGTCTTCCTGGCTGTGCTGGATCACCGTGCGGCGCGCATCGCCGTAGGCTTCCTTGACTTCGACGAGCTCGCCGCGGATCAGCGCGAGCAGCACGGCCGGGTCGGACAGGATCTCGATCAGGCCGGCGATGGCCTTGAGCAGCTGCTTGTATTCGTCGGTCAGCTTGTCCTGTTCCAGGCCGGTCAGGCGGTTCAGGCGCATCTCGAGGATTTCCTTGGCCTGGATCTCCGACAGCTGATAGCCGTGCTCGCGCAGGCCGGCGTTCGCGTCGAGGTCCTCCGGACGCGAGGCGTCGGCGCCGGCCGCGTCGAGCAGGGCGCGCACGAGGCCCGGCTCCCAGCGCTTGGCCAGCATGCGTTCCTTGGCGACCTGCGGCGACTCGGACGTCCGGATCAGCTCGATCATCTCGTCGATGTTCGCGAGCGCGACGGTCAGGCCTTCGAGGATGTGCGCGCGCGCGCGCGCCTTGCGCAGTTCGAAGATCGTGCGCCGCGTGACGACTTCGCGGCGATGGCGGATGAAGGCCTCGAGGATTTCCTTGAGGCTCAGCAGGCGCGGCTGGCCGTCGACGAGCGCGACCATGTTGATGCCGAAGGTCACCTGCAGCTGGGTCTGCTGGAACAAGTTGTTCAGCAGCACGTCGGCCATCGTGTCCTTGCGCACCTCGATGACGATGCGCATGCCGTCCTTGTCGGACTCGTCGCGCAGGCCGTCGGGCGCAATGCCCTCGATCTTCTTTTCCTTGTGCAGCTCGGCGATCTTCTCGATCAGCCGCGCCTTGTTGACCTGATACGGCAACTCCGAAACGACTATCGTCTCGCGGCCGTTGGCCTCGGTCTCGATCTCGGTCTTGGCGCGCACGAGGATGCGGCCGCGGCCGGTCTTGTAGGCCTCGACGATGCCCGAGGCGCCGTTGATGATGCCGGCGGTCGGGAAGTCCGGACCGGTCACGTGGCGCATCAGATCGTCGATGCCGAGCTCGGGATCGTCGATCAGCGCGATCGTCGCGTCGATGACTTCGCTGATGTTGTGCGGCGGGATGTTCGTCGCCATGCCGACGGCGATGCCGGCGGAGCCGTTGATCAGCAGGTTCGGCACGCGCGTGGGCAGTACCGTGGGCTCGAATTCCTTCTCGTCGTAGTTCGGCTGGAAATCGACGGTTTCCTTGTCGATGTCCGCGGTCAGCTCGGAAGCGAGGCGGTCCAGCCGGCATTCGGTGTAGCGCATCGCCGCGGCGGCGTCGCCGTCGATGGAGCCGAAGTTGCCCTGGCCGTCGATCAGCGGATAGCGCAGCGAGAAGTCCTGCGCCATGCGCACGAGCGTGTCGTAGATCGACGCGTCGCCGTGCGGATGGTATTTACCCATCACGTCGCCGACGATGCGCGCGCACTTGACGTACGGCCGGTTCCAGAAGTTGTTGACCTCGTACATGCCGTAGAGCACGCGCCGGTGCACCGGTTTGAGGCCGTCGCGGACGTCCGGCAGGGCGCGGCCGACGATCACGCTCATCGCGTAATCGAGATAGCTCTGCCGCATCTCGTCTTCGATATTGACGCGTATGACTTCTTTGGCTAGTTCCGCCATCGGGATTCCAGGGTTCTGACGCTTGCTGCCATGCGGCCCGTCTTGCCGGACGGGCGCCGAAAATAACGCGCAAGTCTACCACAGAACGCATGATCCATGGTTTCGGAAGCCCTTGTTTCTGAGCGTTTTTTGCTGCGCGCGACGGAAATGCTGCGGGCGCGGACGACTCAGCCGAGCCGGCGCAGCTCTTCCTCCAGCAGCACCGGGATCTCGGCGGCCTCGAACTGGCGCGCGAACAGTGGCACGGCGAACGCGAAACGCTCGCCGTGCTTGTCCAGCACATAGGCCAGCTGCAGCCGCGCGAGCGAGCGGCGCAGGTTCTCGATGTCGAGCGCGGCCCAGGGCCGCAGCAGCGCGACGAGATCGGCCAGGCTGGTCCATCCCTGGGCCGCGACGCGGTAGACGACGACCCGGTCGAGGCGCGAAGCGGCATCGTCGTGGCTGAGCCGGCCCCAGCCCGCGAGCGCATCGAGCACAGCCTGCGAGGCCAGCGCGCGCTCGACGTCGCCGGCTTCGACCGCTGCGGCGCCCTGCTCCAGCGATTCCAGGCATTCCTGGCACAGGATCGCGATCAGGTTCGCGCGCCGGCCGCTCTGCGCGACGACGCGGTCGATCAGCGCCGGATCGGCGAAACGCAGATTGAGCACGGCCAGCGGCACGCTCGCGAGTTCGCGGCAGGCTTCGGGCTCGAGCCCGCCGACCTTGATGACTTCGCCGAAATTGCGCAGCGGCGACTGGTAGTCCAGCGCCGCGGCCGCGTAAAGATCCCAGAAGCCCGCGAGCAGGAAATGACAGCGCCCCTCCTCCGACAGCGCGCGCATCGCGGCGAGTTCGGCATAGTCGCGCGCGGCGTCGGCGCGGAAGAACGGATCGGCCTCGTCGATCAGCAGCAGCAGGCGCTTGCCGCCGTGCTGGCGGCGCAGCTCCGCGACGATGGTTTCGAGGTCGCTGTCCAGCGGCAGCCCGCTCTGCGCGGCCAGCCGCGGCAGCAGGCGATGATCGCGCAGCACGACGTAGACGCAGGCCAGCTGCGGGTGTTCGCGCAGGCGCCGCTCGATCGCCTTCATGAGGCTGGTCTTGCCGAGCTGGCGCCCGCCGATCAGCAGGTAGTTCGACGGCTCGCGCTGCACCACGCGCGCGAGCAGGCTCTCGCGACCGAAGAACGAGGAGGCGCGCGCGATGCCGCCGCGGGTCTGGTACGGCGAGATCCGGCTCAGGCGCAGCTGCCGCGCCATCGCGCGCAGCAGCACCGGCAGCGCCTCGCGTTCGACCAGCCAGGCGGTCTGCATTTCCTCGCCGAGGCAGACGAACAGGTTCGCGCGATCGGCGCAGAGCGCGCGCAGCGGCGCCTCGGCCGCCGCATTCGGCGCGAACACGAGCAGCACATCCAGGCCGGTCTGCACCTGGCGCAGATGGCGCACGAGCTGGGCGCCGTCAGCCGCGTCGGGCGGCAGCCAGACCAGGCAGCGCTCCAGCGACACCGGCATCTCGGCGGAAAACGTCCACTCGTATACCGCGCCGGGCAGAGTCCAGCCGGCGCTGGCGGCACTGCGCGCGGCCACGCGCAGCGCGAGCAGCCGCGCACGCTGGTCCGGCGCCAGGCGCGAATAGCCCAGCGCCTCGTTCCAGTCCGCCGCGGCGACGCCGGCCGCGGCCAACGTCGCGTCGCGCCG
>NZ_JANFVR010000137.1 GCF_024609805.1 Tahibacter caeni
GCGCCGGCGAGCCCGCCGCCGCGGACCGCGCCGCGCTCGAACAGCTCGTCACGCGCGCCGACGCCGCCTGGAACAGCCGCGACGCCGCCGCGCTGGCCGGCCTGTACGTCGCCGACGGCACCCTGCGCGTCGGCAGTGCCAGCGCGACCGTCGAAGGCGCGGCGGCGATACGCCGCTACTTCACCGAGTCCTTCGCGCGCGTCGAGCCGCAGATGCGTCACGAGACGACCCTGGTCGGCCTGCATGCGATCAACGAGGACGTGGTCCTCGCCGATACGTCGGTCGAACTCGTCCGCGTCGCGGCCGACGGCAGCCGCACCGTCGTGCGCCGCTTCGCGACGCCGACGATCGCCGTGCGCAGCGGCGGCGACTGGCGCATCGGCGCGGCGCGCGCGCAGGTGATTCCGGAAGCGAAGACGGACAAGCCCGCCGGCACCTGAGCCGGCGTCGTCGCGACCGCGATCCGCTTCAGCCGAAAAGTTCGCCCTGCGGCGACGCCGGCCGCGGCGGTACGAAGCGGCTGGTATCGAGGTCGACCTCGGCGCGGCGGCGTATGCCGTATTTCTTGCAGGCCAGGGTCAGGCGGTTGCGGATCAAATCGGCGTACGGGCCCTCGCCGCGCATGCGCAGGCCGAAGCGCGGTTCGTTGAGCTCGCCGCCGCGGATCTCGCGCAGCACGTTGAGCACGTGCTGCTTGCGTTCGGGGTAATGGATCGCGAGCCAGTCTTCCCAGAGCTGCTTGAGCTCCCAGGGCAGGCGCAGCACGGTGTAGCCGGCGCTGCGCGCGCCGGCCGCGGCGGCGCGTTCGACGATCGCCTCGATCCAGATGTCGGTCAGCGCCGGAATGATCGGCGCGACGTTGACGCTGGTCGGAATGCCGGCCGCGCTCAGCGCGGCGATCGTCTGCAGACGCCGGTGCGGTGCGCTCGCGCGCGGTTCGAGCCGGCTGCTCAGGCGATTGTCGAGCGACGTCACCGACACGAACACGTGCACGAGCCGGCGCGCGGCCATGTCGGCGAGCAGATCGATGTCGCGCTCGATCAGCGAATTCTTCGTGATGATCGTGCACGGGTGGTGGCAGGCGCTGAGCACTTCGAGCACCTGGCGCGTGACGCGGTAGCGCTTCTCGATCGGCTGGTAGCAGTCGGTGTTTGCGCCGATGTTGATCGCGCTGCAGCGATAGCCGCGCCTGGCGAGGTCCTGGCGCAGCACGGCGGCCGCATTGGTCTTGGCGAACAGGCGCGTCTCGAAATCCAGGCCCGGCGACAGGTTCAGATACGCATGCGACGGCCGCGCGTAGCAGTAGGCGCAGCCGTGTTCGCAGCCGCGATACGGATTGATCGACGCGTCGAACGGAATGTCGGGCGAGGCGTTTTGCGTGACGATGTGCCGCGCGCGCTCCTCGATGACCGTCGTCCGCGGCGGCGCGACGGGTTCGCCGTCCTGGTACCAGCCGTCGTCGACGGCTTCGTGGGTCGTGACTTCGAAACGGCCGGCCGGATTGACGCGGCTGCCGCGGCCCTTGATGCGCTCGGGTTTGTGGAGATCGGACATGGCGCGGGAATCTGCCGTCGCGGTGTCGCAATCCCTGCGAACGCGCCCGGTCAGGACGCCGGCAACGGCGGCGATGCCGATCCGCGCAGCCGCTGCCAGACGCGGCGAATCGCGCGCCAGAGCCGCGGCAGCAGCCAGGCCGCGAGCAGCAGGAACAGGAGCAGCAATACGAGGAACAGCCAGGGGTAGTGCCAGATCAGATAGAGGCCGCCGAGCAGGGTCAGATCCTCGCCGATGCTCGCGCCCCAGTTCGTGAACGGCTCAGGCGAGGTGTTGATCAGCGCACGCGTGCCGGCCTTGGTCAGGTGCGTGCCGGAAGTGATCGCGCCGCCGACGAGCGCCGCGGCGAACTGCACGGCCGGCGTCGAATCGCCGAATACGCCCCAGGCCAGCACCGCGCCGGCCGGAATGCGGACGAAGGTCTGCACCGCGTCCCAGACCGAATCGAAGGCCGGAATCTTGTCGGCCAGGAATTCGCCGGCCGCAAGGACGCCGCTGACCCACAGCACCCAGTCGTCCTGCAGGAAATGCAGCGCTGTGGGCAAGGTCGCGACCTCGTAGCGGCCGAGCAGGCCCAGCAGCAGTACGGCGGCATAGAGGCGAAAGCCGCTGGCCCAGGCCAGGCCCGTCGCCAGCGCGGTCGATTGCACGAGATCCATGGGCGCACACCTCGCGGAACCGGCCCGCGTCGGCGTCCATGCTCGCCGCGAACGGCCGGCGCTTCAACCATCCGGCACGCACCGGCGGTCACGGTTGGCGGGCCGCAGCGGGCATTGCAACAATCCGTGCGCGCCGCTTTTTCCGCGTTGACCCGGCCCTTCCCCGGGTACATGCTAATCCGACCGAAGGATGGCGACGAATGGAACGACAGGGGGAAAGCGTCGCTCCGATAGGTCCTCCTTTGCGCTAACGCTTTGGCTCTGTGCCGGGTGCACCGTGCCCGGTCAGTCGTGTCCGCAGCATTGTCCGGAGGAGTCGATGAAACGCCTCGTTCTTGCCTCATTGGCCGCGCTCTTGTGCGCGGCCGCCACTGTCTCGTCGGCCCAGGTCGACGTCGAAACCGATGAAGACGCGCCGGTTCCCTTCGCGCGCACGCTGCCGCAGCAGCAGCCGATCGAGCTGCATCTGCAGCGAGGCAGGAGCAGCAACGTCGACCTGCGTAATCTGCCGCAGACCCCGCCGAAGCAGCGCGAGAAGCCGGAGCGCGAAGTCGAGCCGCACCCGGTCGAGCTGCCGGGCCGCCGGGCCGACGGTCTGCCGACGGGCCCGACACCCGTGGCCACCGCGCCGGCGCCGCCGCCGATCGCCTCGTTCGACGGACTCGACCGGGCCGGTTTCGGCCAGGGCCATCCGCCCGACACCAACGGCGACGTCGGCCCGACCTACTACATCCAGGCGATCAATTCCTCCGTCGGCGTGTTCCGCAAGTCCGACGGCGTGCGTGTCGCCGCGTTCTCGTTCGACACGCTGATGTCGCAGGGCAGCTTCGGCAACCTCTGCGACACCGACAACTTCGGCGATCCGGTGGTGCTGTACGACACCTTCGAAGACCGCTGGATACTTACCGATTTCGCGTTCACGCTCGACGGCTCAGGCAACGTCATCAATCCGCCCGGCGCGTTCCAGTGCTTCGCCGTGTCCAAGACCGGCGATCCGGTCAGCGGCGGATGGAACTTCTATTCGATCAATACGACGGGCGGTCTCGGCGACTACCCGAAGTTCGGCGTCTGGACCGACGGCATCTACATGTCGGCCAACATGTTCGGCTACGCGGCCGGGGCCAGCTTCCAGGGTCCGCGCGTCTACGCCTTCAACAAGAAGCAGATGTACGCGGGTGCGCCGACCGTGCAGGTCGTGACCTTCGAGGCCCCGGTCGGCGACTTCACCCTGCTGCCGGGCAATGCGCGCCTGCAGACCGGCACGCCGCCGGCCGGCACGCCGGCCTATTTCGTGTCGTCCTGGCAGTTCCTCAATTCGCTGACCGTCTACAAGTTCCACGTCGACTGGACGAGCATCGGCAATTCCACGTTCACCGGCCCCGACCAGCCGCTGGCCGCCACGAGCTGGCCGAATGCGTCGGTCGCGAATGCGCCCTCGCTCGGCGGCAACAGCCTCGACGTGCTGCAGATCCGCGCGATGATGCAGAACCAGTACACCAACATCGGCGGGGTCGAGTCGCTGTGGACGACGCACACGGTGCGTCGCGCCAACACGACCGGCTTCGCCGCGCCGCGCTGGTATCAGGTCAACGTCACCGGCGGCACCGTCGCGGCCAACCTGCCGCAGGCGGCGACCTGGGATCCGGACGGCGCCAACGTGATGCACCGCTTCATGCCGAGCCTAGCGGTCGACCGCGCCGGCAATCTGGCGCTCGGCTACAGCACCTCCAGTTCCAGCACGAAGCCCGCGATCAAGTACGCCGGACGGCTCGCGACTGATCCGGTCAACACCTTCAGCCAGACCGAGCAGGTGCTGATCCAGGGTACCGGGACGCAGACCGGCAGCTGTGGCGGCACTTGCGCCCGCTGGGGCGACTACAGCGCGATGACCCTGGATCCCGACGGCTGCACCTTCTGGTACACCAACGAGTACTACGCCGTCGACGGCCTCAACTACCTGACGCGCATCGGCTCGTTCGCCTATCCGTCCTGCACCGCCGTGGGCGCCGGCGGTACGGTGTCCGGCACGGTCACGGCACAGTCGGGCGGCGCGCCGCTGAGCGGCGCCGTCGTCACGCTCGGCAGCCGCAGCACCACGACCGACGGTTCCGGCCACTATTCGTTCACGGCGATTCCCGCGGGCACCTACCCGGACATGAGCGCGAGCTTTCCGGGCTGCACGACCGGCACGGCCAGCAACATCGCCGTGATCGACAGCGCGACCACCACGCAGGATTTCGCGCTGGCCGCGGCGCCGGCCAGCGCCTGCCTCACCGACACCACCCAGGCCGATTTCCAGGCCGGCGTGGCGACCAACATCGACCTGGCCACGAGCGTCGGCGACGCCACGCTGACCAACCCGGACACCGTCGACCAGCAGAACGCGTCGCTCGGCACGAGCGGCGTCGGCATCACCACGACGACCTGGGGCGGCCAGACCTTCACGCCGGCGACCTCGGGCAACCTCAAGAAGATCGACGTCAACCTGTTCTGCTCCGGCTGCACCGGCACGACGCCGAACCTCACCTTGAGCATTCGCGCGACGGCCGGCGGGTTGCCGACCGGCGCCGACCTCGCCACGGCGACGGTCACCGGTTTCAACAGCGGAGCGTCGGCGTACTACACCGCGACGTTCTCGCCGGCGTTCGCCGTTACGGCGGGCACGCAATACGCGCTGGCCATCCGGCCGACGGCGAATCCGTCGCCCGGCACCTACGCGCTGACGCGCAGCGGCACGTCGACGACCGGCGCCGACGTCTATGCCGGCGGCACGCGCGTGGCCGGCGCCACGAGCGGCACGGTCTGGAGCATTCCGCTGACCGGCGGCGTTTCCACCGATGCGGGCTTCAGGATCTACATCAACAGCGGCTACAGCGCCTCCGGCGATCTCGTCTCCGCGGCGAAGGACGCCAACCCTGCGGCCGGCTACGTGCCGACCTGGACCACGCTGTCGTGGAACGGCACGACGCCGGCGAACACCAGCCTGCGCTTCCAGGTCGCGGCGAGCAATTCCGCGAGCGGTCCGTTCAACTTCGTCGGGCCCGACGGCACCGCGGGAACGTTCTTCACGACGAGCGGCGCGTCACTGAGCCAGTTCAACGGCAACCGTTATCTCAAGTACCGCGCCTATCTCGCGACCACGAACACCGCCGTGACGCCGACGTTGAACGATGCGACGGTATGCTTCGTGGATCTGGCCCCGCCGGACCTGAGCCTGACCATGAGCGACGGCGGTGCCAGCGTGGCGCCCGGCGGCACCGTCTCCTACACGCTGGGCTACGCCAACGGCGGCGGCCAGGCGGCGACCGGCGTCGTGCTGACCGAAACCGTGCCGGCCAACGGCACCTTCAATGCGGGCGCGAGCACTGCGGGCTGGTCGTGCACGCCGAACAACAACGCAGGCTCGACCTGCACGCTCGCGATCGGCAGCGTGGCGGGAGCCGGCAGCGGCAACGCGTCGTTTGCGGTCACCGTCGGCAATCCGGTCGCGGCCGGCGTCACGCAGCTTTCCAACACGGCGTCGATTGCCGATGACGGGACGCACGGGGTCGACGCGACGCCGGGGAACAACAGCGCCAGCGATACCACGCCCGTGAACGCCGCGCCGGATCTGACATTGACCAAGAGCGACGGCGGTGTTTCGGTCGCACCCGGCGGCAGCGTGACCTACACCCTGGGCTATGCCAATGCCGGCAACCAGGGCGCGACCGGCGTGACCCTGACCGACGTCGTGCCGGCCAACACCTCGTTCAATCCGGGCGCGAGCACAGCAGGCTGGGTCTGCACGCCGAACAACAACGCGGGTTCGACCTGTACCTTGGCCATAGGCGGTCTGGCTGGCGGCACCAACGGTAACGCGAGCTACGCCGTGACCGTGGGTTCGCCGCTGTCGCCGAGCGTCACGCAGATCAGCAATCAGGCCAGCATCACCGACGACGGCAGCAACGGCAGCGACCCCACGCCGTCCAACAACATGGCCAGCGACACCACGCCGATCAGCGGCGCCGACCTGGCCATCACCAAGAGCGACGGGGTCACCTCTGCGCCGACCGGCGGCACGGTCGTGTACACGATCACGGCCAGCAACGCCGGACCGAACGGCGTGAGCGGCGCCACGGTGGCCGACACCTTCCCGGCCAGCCTCACCTGCACCTGGACCTGCAGCAGTGCGGGCGGCGGCACCTGCGCCGGCTCGGGCAGCGGCTCGATCAACGACGGCAGCGTGAACCTGCCGGTCAGCGCGAGCGTGACCTACACGGCCAACTGCAGCATCGCGATCAACGCCAGCGGCAGCCTGAGCAACACCGCGACGGTCGCAACGCCGGCCGGCGTGACCGATCCGACACCGGGCAACAACAGCGCGACCGACACGGACACGCTGTTCACGGCCGCCGACGTCAGCGTGACCGTGAACGACGGCCGCAACTACGTGCAGGTCGGCGATTCGCTGAACTACACGATCGAAGTGTCGAATGCCGGACCGAGCACCGCGCTGGCCAGCGTGAGCGACACCTTGCCGGCGCTGCTCAGCGGCGGTTCGTGGGTGTGCAGCGGCACGACCGGCGTCACCTGCGCGAACGGCACGGGCAACACGCTGAGCGATAACGCCACGGTGCCGTCCGGCGGCAAGGCGACCTACGTGTACTCGGCCACGGTGGCCTCGGCCGGCAGCGACCTGCTCGACAACACCGCTTCGGCGAGCCTGACCACCGGAACCGATCCCGTGCCGGCGAACAATAGCGCGACCGATCACGACGTCGTGGTGTTCTTCCGGAACGGCTTCGAGGGCGCGCAGCTGATCGTCGCCGGCGCCGGTACTCTCGGCGGGTCGGACTTCGTCACCGCGCAGCTGCGCATCGATGCCGGCCTCAGTGGCAGCCTGAGCATCGTTCCGGTGGAGGTCGCGCACGGCCGCGGCGCCGACGGCAAGCTGCTGTTCACCCTGGAGCTCGCGCGGTTCGGCAACGACATCGCCGTACGCAGCATCACGCGCGACGCGCAGGGCCTGAGCCAGCGTTCCGCGTGGCAGGCCATCGATACGAGCCAGCGCATGCTGCGCTTCGCCTGGCAGTCGGCCAGCGGCGGCGAGGCCAATGGCTATCTCAATATCGAGGGCGGCCTCGCTCCGCTCGTCGTCGGCGGTCGCAGCGAAGAAAGCAAGCTCACTCATCTGCTGGTGACAGTGCAGCAGCAGGTGCCGTGGCTGGTGCTGATCACGCACTGAGCCTGAGGTAAGGCAACGAGAGCCCGGGATCTCCCCGGGCTCTTTTTTTTGCGAGCGCGGCGGATACCGGTCAGGACGCCGCGACGGCTCCGCTTCCGGCCCCGGCCGGGCCGGCGCGCCACTCTGCATGACCGCTGGTCGCGGCCGCGACGCCGTATGTGCCGTGCCGGCGCCGGCGGAGCAGCGGCGGCGATTTCCTGCGCTATGATCCGGCGCGCGCGCGATCGCGGATGACGGAGCCGGGCATGCGAGTTCTCTGGGTGTTGCTGATGTTCGGCGGAATGGCCCTCGCCATCCTGACCAATCATCCCGGCCTGCTCGCGTTCGGTCTGTTGCTCGCGGGGGTCAGCGGCTTCTGCGCGGTGTTCGCGTTCGCGGCCGCCCGCATCGAATCGACGGCGCGGCCGGATTCGGCTCTGCTGACGCCGGAAGTGCTTGCCGCCGTGCGCGCCCGCGCCGCCCAGCAGCGCGCCGCACAGGCTCTCGCGCAGGGACCGGGCCAGAACCAGGCGTCCGCGCCGGCGCAGCCGTTGCCGCCGCCGCCACGGTCCCGCTCCTGAGAGAATTCACCTCGAACCCCGGCCGGCGCCGCGATCGCGACGCCGGCCGACGGTTTTATTTCTTCACGCTCTGGGTATGCGTCTTCAGGGCCTCGACCAGGCCCGGCACGCCGGCCGCGCCTTCGGGCACGCTGATGCTCGATCCCTTGAAGTCATCGCCGATCGGCTGCACGCGGCCGCCGAGGCACTGCGACAGGAAGCCCTCGGTCACCGCGTTGAACGCCTTGGTGTTCGGCGCGCGGCGGAAGCCGTGGCCTTCGTCCGGGAACAGCACGTAGGTGACCGGAATCTTCTTGGCCTTCATCGCCTTGACGATCTGGTCGCTCTCGTCCTGCTTGACGCGCGGATCGTTGGCGCCCTGACCGATCAGCAGCGGCTTCTTGATCGCGTCGACGCGGCTCAGCGGCGAGCGCTCGGCCAGCAGCTTCTTGCCGTCCTCGGTGCGCGGATCGCCGACGCGGCGCGCGAACTGCTCGAAGAACGCCGCCCAGTACGGCGGAATCGTCGCGAGCAGGGTATTGAGGTTCGACGGACCGACGATGTCGACGCCGCACTTGAACGTGTCCGGCGTGAAGGTCATGCCGACCAGGGTCGCGTAACCGCCGTAGCTGCCGCCCATGATCGCCACGTCTTCCTTGCGCGTGATCTTGTTGTCGACGGCCCAGCCGACCGCGTCGATGAGATCATCGTGCATGCGCGTGGCCCACTGGCGGTCGCCGGCCGCGATGAACGACTTGCCGAAGCCGGTCGAGCCGCGATAGTTCACGCTGAGCACCGCGTAGCCGCGGTTGGCGAGCCACTGGTGCGTACCGTTGTAGCCGTAGACGTCGCGCGCCCACGGGCCGCCGTGCACCATGAGTACGAGCGGCACGGGCTTGTCGGCCTTGCCGTCGCGGTTCGCGTCGGCGTCGGGCGGCAGGGTCAGGTAGCTGACGAGGGTCAGTCCGTCGCGCGCCTTGATCTGCTGCGGCCACATCGGCACGAGCGGCTTGCCGTCCAGCGCCGGACGCGCCGAGAACAGCTTGTCGAGCTTGCCGGCCTTGCCGGCTTCGCGCGTGTAGCGGTAGTAGACCGTCGGCTGCTCGGCCGCCGCATAGGCCACGATCCAGTGCTTGTCGTCGAGGCTGCGCGAGTTGACGCCGAACGTGCCCGGACCGATGCCGCGCAGGGTCTCGAGATCCTTCGCGATGGCCGGGTCCAGCGCCTTCCATTCGCTGCGTTCGTAGTCGACTTCGACGGCCTGGACCAGGCCGGTCTTCGGGTCAGCCATGACGCTGTCGCCGAGATCGGCGCGCTTGTCCTCGGCGAGCACGGTCTTCTTGCCGCTGGCCACGTCGATCGCGAACAGCGCCGCCGTATCGCGGCCGCGCGAGTCGGCGAAATACTGGATCTTGCCGTCGGTGGAATAGCCCATCGGCGAGGTCGTCAGGCTGTCCTCGAACGGAATGCTGCCGCTGCTCTTCCAGCCGCCCTTGCCGTCGGGCTCGAGCAGCTCCTGGCTGCCGTCCGGGCTCTGCTTCTGCGCCATGCGCAGCTTGAGGTCGGCGTCGCTGAAGTAGTTGCCGATCTCCTGCTCGTTCTTGTGCACGAGCTCGCGCTTGCCGTCGGCGAGGTTGACCTTGTACAGGTCGTGCCATTTCGAATCGCGGTCGTTCATGCCGACGAGCACGTGGTCCGGGTGCAGATGGCTGGCCTGGTTGAACATCGCGCGCGTCTTCGGATACGGCGTCAGGTCGCGCTTCACGCCGCTGGCCACGTCGACCGAGAACAGATGGAAATCCTCGTCGCCGCCGGTGTCGCGCAGATAGAGCAGAGTACCTTCGCGATAGCTCCAGAAATATTCGCGGATGCCGCGCGCCTTGTCGTCGGTGACCGGCTTGGCCTTGGCCGCGTCGTCGGCCGGTGCGACCCAGATGTTCAGCACGCCGTCGACCGGCGCGACCCAGCTCAGGTACTTGCCGTCGGGGCTCAGCTGCACCGCCACCTTTTCCGGATTGCCGAACAGCGCATCGCGGGAAATCATCTCGACGCCGGCGGGCGCCGGCTCGGCGGAAGCGGCGGCCGCACAGCTTGCGGCAATCGCTGCGGCCAGGATCAAACGGGTCAGGCGCATGGCGTCTCTCGTCGTGGGTCAGGGAGGCAAAGAGTGCTGTTTGCAACATTCTGGCTGAAGAGCCGATCGTCATGAAGGTCGTTGGTCATGCCCGCGTGCCCGGGATCCCGGCGCGGGTCGGCGACTGCGACGCCCGAGCCTCGTAGAATGGCCGCAATCCCAGGAGAGCCTCATGAGCGAAAGCCCGCAGCGTCATGCCGTCTTCGGCCATCCGGTCGGTCATTCCCTGTCGCCGTCCATACACCGCCGTTTCAGCCAGCAGACCGGCATCGCCCTGAGCTACGAGGCGATCGACGCGCCGCCCGAGACCTTCGCCGCGCAGCTCGATGCGTTCCGCGCCGGCGGCGGCGGCGGCGCCAACGTCACCCTGCCGCTGAAGACGCTGGCTTTCGAGCGCTGCGCGCAAGTTTCCGACTACGCCGCACGCACCGGCGCGGTCAACACACTGGAGCCGCTGTCCGGCGGCGGCTGGCGCGGTCACAACACCGACGGTCCCGGCCTGATCGCCGACCTTGCCGAGCGCCACGGCCAGGACCTGCGCGAGCGCGACCTGCTGCTGCTCGGTGCCGGAGGCGCGGCGCGGGGCGTCGCCTATGCGCTGCTGGACGCCGGCGTACGTTCGCTGACCATCGCCAACCGCCATGCGGAACGCGCCGACGCGCTGGCCGACCGCATCGGCCAGCCCGGCCGCGTACATGTGCGCTACTGGAACGATCTGGCCGACGCCGGCAGCTGGGACTTCATCATCAACGCGACCTCGGCCGGCGTGCAGGGCGGTGCGATCGATCTGCCGTTTTCGATCGTCGCGCCTCGCGCGCTCTGCTACGACCTGTCCTACGGCCGCGCCGCGACCGCGTTCCTGGCCTGGGCGCGCGCCGCCAGAGCCGCGCACGCGTTCGACGGTCTCGGCATGCTCGTGGAGCAGGCCGCCGAGGCGTTCGCGATCTGGCACGGCCGCCGCCCGGACGGCGAACCCGTCTATGCGGAGCTGCGCGCGCAGCTCGACGGGGCATGAGCACGCTGGCATTCGACGCCGCGAGCGGCCGCTACGCCTGCCGTTCCGGCTGCGGCGCCTGCTGCATCGCGCTGTCGATCTCCTCGCCGATACCGGGCATGCCGCAGGGCAAGCCCGCCGGCGTGCGCTGCGTGCAGCTGACCGACGACTATCGCTGCCGCATCTTCGGCTCGCCCGAGCGGCCGGACGTCTGCGGGCGCCTGCGTCCGGAACCAGCCATGTGCGGCGACGGCCGCGAGCACGCGCTGCAGTGGATCGCCGCGCTCGAAACACAGACGGCGCCACGCGGCGCCGCCTGATCGATTCCCCATCGCTGGTGAGTGCGCTCAGGCGCGCCGCAGGTACACACCCGGATCGGCGGCGAGACCGGCCTTGACCTGGCGCGAGAGCTCGTCGGCCAGCACTTCCTCGCGGCCGTCGCGGACGGCGTCGAGCACCTGGTTGGCGACATCGGCCGGATTCGCTTTCGGCGTCTGCACGTGCGCGGCCATGTCGGTGTCCATGTAGCCCACGTGCAGCGCCGTGACCAGGGTGTTCTGCGCGGCGAGCTCCTGGCGCAGCGCGTTGGTCAGCGCCCAGGCGGCCGATTTCGACGCGCTGTACATCGCCGCGCCCGGCACCGTGACCCAGCTCAGCACCGACAGTACGTTGACGATGGCGCCGCCGCCGTTCGCGCCGAGCACCGGCGCGAAGGCCTGGCACATCGCCAGCGGACCGAAGAAATTCGTTTCCATCTCGCGCCGCATCGCGGCGACGTCGCCGCCGATGACGCTGCTGCGTTCGATGATGCCGGCGTTGTTGATCAGGAGGTTCACGTCGCCGAGCGACTTCGCGGCCGCGGCGACGGCGGCCGCATCGGTCACGTCGAGCCTGACCGGCACGACGCCGGGCAGATCGACGGTCGACGGGTCGCGCGCCGCGGCGTAGACCTTGCCGGCGCCGCGCGCGAGCAGCGC
>NZ_JANFVR010000138.1 GCF_024609805.1 Tahibacter caeni
GCAGGCCGGCGTCGCGGCGCTCGTTGCGCCGGCACAGCCCGACGGCCGTGCGCAGCCGGCGCTGTACGAGGTCGACGCCGCGCGGTTCATCGCCGACGCGGCGCTGCACGAAGAAGTCTTCGGTCCGACGAGCCTGGTCGTGCGCGCGCGCGACGCGGTCGAGCGGCAGGCCCTGGCCGCGGCGCTGCCGGGCCAGCTGACCGCGACCGTATACGCCGACGCCGGTGACGCGGCCGAGGCCGCGCCGCTGGTCGAGAGCCTGACGGCCGTCGCCGGCCGCGTGCTCATGAACGGCGTGCCGACCGGCGTCGAAGTCGCCGCGGCCATGGTCCACGGCGGCCCGTATCCGGCCAGCTCCGACGCGCGCGCGACCTCGGTCGGCACGGCCGCGATCGAACGCTTCGCGCGCCGCGTCTGCTACCAGAACGTGCCCGATCCGATGCTGCCGCCGGCGCTGCAGGAAGCCAATCCGCTGCAGCTCTGGCGTCTCGTCGACGGGCAGCGGCGGCGCGATTGAGCGCAGCGGCATAACGGAGGCACGGCGCCGCGCCATCGCGAGCGGTACGACCGGCAGCGGCCGTCCGCTCGCCGGCACCGTTCGCCGCAGACGAGCGAATCGCGCGACGACGGCCTGCGACACCGCGGCCCGTTTCCGCGCCCTGCAGCGGCGATCACCGGAGAATCGCCATGCTGCCTGACCGCCGTCGTCTGCGTTCGTCCCTCGCTGCTTCCGTGTCGCTGATTTTCCCCGTCCTCGTCGGACCTGCCGCGACCGCGGCGACGCAGCCGCTCGCCGGCATCGTCGACGTCGGCGCGGGACAGAGTTTTTCGTGTGCACTGAGCGCTGCCGGCAATGTCTACTGCTGGGGCAGCAATACCAACGGCAACATCGGCAACGCGAGCTTCGCGAACGCGACGATCGCGGTGCCGGTGTACGGCTTGAACGGCAACGTCGCCAGCCTCGGCATCGGCGGCGTGCACAGCTGCGCGGTCCTGCGCGACGGCAGCGTGCGCTGCTGGGGTTCGGGCGCGCGCGGCGAGCTCGGCAACGGCGCGACCGTGGACCGGCACACGCCGGTCGTCGTGACGGGCCTCAGCGGCGTCGTCCAGGTCGTCGCCGGCAACGTGCACAGCTGCGCGCTGACCGCGGCCGGCGCGGTCAGGTGCTGGGGGTCCAACAGCGCCGGCCAGCTCGGCGACGGCAGTTTCACCGACCGTTCGACGCCGGTGGACGTCGCGGGGCTCGGCAGCGGCGTCGCCGCGATCACGGCCGGCTTCCAGCACACCTGTGCGCTGACGACGGCCGGCGCAGTCAAGTGCTGGGGACGCAACAACTGGGGCCAGACCGGCAACAACGACGTCAACAACCAGCAGTTTTCGACACCGGTCGACGTGATCGGCCTCGGCTCCGGCGTCGCCGCGGTCGATGCGGACGTCGGCGACACGGTCTGCGCGCTGCTGACGACGGGTGCGGTCAAATGCTGGGGTCTCAACGCGAACGGCGACGTCGGCGACGGCACGGCCGGGACGAACCGGCGCCAGCCCGTCGACGTGGTCGGACTGTCGGGCGGCGTCGTCGCGATCACGGCCAAGTGCGCCGTGCTCGCGCCGTCGCGCGCGCTGAAGTGCTGGGGTTCCAACGGATCGGGCCAGATCGGCGACGGCACGACGACCGCGCGCACCGTGCCGGCCGCGGTCATCGGCTTCGGCAGCGACACGCGCAAGGCGCGCGGCGTCGGCGGCAACCGCTGCGGCATCAGCGTGGCCGGCCGGCTGCAGTGCTGGGGGGCCAACGCCAACGGCCAGCTCGGCGACGGCACGACGACGAACCGGCCGACGGCCGGCGACGTGCTCTACGACGGCGACCCGGTCTATCGCGGCGGTTTCGAGGCGCCGCCGGTGCAATGAGCAAATCCGCGTCGGCCCGCGAGCGGCACGGTGCCTCGCCCGGCGCGACCGCGGCGACCTGCGTGTTGAAGCGCCGGTCGAGGCGTTCTTCCGCTCCGTCGTGCAGGCGCCGCGGCGGGGCGCGCTACTTCACGCGCTTGCCGTGCTTGATGACGATGTCGACGTTCTGCAGCAGCGCGATGTGGCGCAGCGCGTCGCCGCGCACCGCGATGATGTCGGCGTACTTGCCTTCGGCGACGCTGCCGTAGTCCTTGTCGGCCTTCATCGCGACGGCGGGCCAGTACGTCGCCGCGCGGATCGCGTCGACGGCCGGCACGCCGAGCCGGTTCACCCAGACTTCGAGCTCGTGCCAGGTGCTGTCGCTGTGGAACTTCATCGGTATGCCCGAATCGGTGCCGACGAGCAGGAGCACGCCGTTGCCGCGCAGCTGCTCGAACTTCGTCTGCAGGGTCGGCCAGCGCTGCGGCGTCTGCTGGAAATAGGCGATGCGCTCCGGATGCGCGAGCGAGGCGCGTATGTCGGCGACGATGTCGGGCGGCAGGCCGAGATGCCAGCGCGCGTCGTCGATGTGCTCGTGGTGCTTGACCACGTAGGGAAAGTTGTAGAGGCCTTCGATCGTCGGCGTCCAGAACAGCGGCCCGGCGGCCATGTTCGCGGTGCGTTCGCGCAGCGCGTCCATGATGTCGTCGGGATAGCGCGGCGCGGCGGCGAGGCCCGTGTGCTCGAGGCAGTCGGCGCCGTATTTCAGCGCGCGGCGTATTTCCTCGGGCCGGTGCGCGTGGGCGACGACAGGCTTGCCGCGCTTGTGCGCCTCGTCGATGACCGCGGCGACTTCGGCCTCGCTCATCTGGTCCTGGTCGATGAGCTTGATCACGTCGACGCCGGCATCGGCCAGGCGCTTGACCTTCGCGCGCGCGTCGGCCGGCGAGTCCACGCCCCAGCGGAACGCCTCGGTGCCGGGGTAGGGCTTCTTCTGGATGAAAGGCCCGGACACGAACAGGGTCGGGCCGTCGATCTCGCCGCGGCGTATGGCGTCGCGCACGGCGATGGATTCGGCCAGCGGCGCGCCGAGATCGCGCGCACCGGTCACGCCGGCCATCAGCAGCTGGCGCGCCGAGGCCGGCATGACGGGATCGCGCAGGCGGCCGGCGTAGGCCTTGTCCCAATGCGCGTAGTCCGCGTGGCCGTTGATCATCAGGTGCACGTGCATGTCCCAGAGTCCGGGCAGCACGGTCATGCCTTCGGTGGAGACGATTTCGGCGTCGGCCGGAATCGCGAGCTCGCCCTGGCTGCCGACGGCGACGATGCGCTCGTCGCGGACGATCACGACGCTGTCGGCGATCGGGTCGCGCAGGGTGCCGTCGACGAGCGTGCCGCCGACCAGCGCGAGCGTGCGGGCATGGACCGGCAGCACGGCGAAAGCGGCCAGCAGGGCCGCGGCGATTCGGGCATTCATGGACGGGCTCCGCAGGAGGAGCCCGATTCTGTGTCGACGGCGGCCGGCGCGGCAACGGCGCGCCGGCGCGGGAATCAGAACGCGTCGCCGCCGGCGGAGATGGCCTGTTCCATGCGGTCGCCGAGCGGGCCCATCTCGGCGATCAGCAGGTCGATCTCCTCGACCACGAGGTTCTCGTACGGACGGTTCTCGCAGAGCTGCAGATACGGCGAGCCGTCGAGGTCGCTGACCGCGAGATAGCCCATGCGCTGTTCCCAGTTGAAGCGCAGGCAGCGCTTGGCGTCCATGCCGGTCAGCGGGCCTATCGGCGTGGAGATGCGCAGGAACTTGCGGCCGTCCTCGTGATCGAGCTCCGACAGATAGATGCCCTGGTGGCGGCTGCCGCCCTGCAACAGCAGGTCGAAGCTGATCAGATACGGATCGTTGATGCGCAGCTGATGCTTGGCGCTGACGTGCGAGCGGATCTGCTCGAAGCTGTGCATGGAACGGCTCTCCGGGGGGGATGGCGCGTATGCTACCGGACCGGCAGCGGCGAAGTGGCGCCAATGGGGTTGGTCGGATGGCGAAACAAGACTTGACAGCGCGGCCCGAAACCGCCGCTGCGGCGCCGGCCGGCGAGGCGGCGCTGGCGGCGATTCACGCGACCGTCGCGAAGATTCCGCCCGGCCAGGTCAGCAGTTACGGCGAGATCGCGGCGCGCGCCGGGCTGCCGGGCCGCGCGCGCCTGGTCGGCAAGGCGCTCGGCAAGGCACCCGAAGGCGTCGAGCTGCCTTGGTTCCGCGTGCTGCGCTCCGACGGCCGCATCGCGTTTCCGCCCCAGTCCCGGCCGTATCGCGAGCAGCGCGCGCGGCTGATCGGCGAGGGCGTGCGCGTCGAGCACGGCCGCGTCGATCTCGCGCGCTACGGCTGGGACCGCAATCTCGACTTCGCGCTCTGGGCGCCGCCGGACGAGGCTGCCGTATCGCGCAAGTCCGCTGCCGCCGGCCCGGCGGAGAAGCCGGCCAAGGCGAAGCCCGCCGCGCGCAAGCCGGGCGGGGCAAAGCCCGCATCACCGGTCAAGGCGGCGGCGCCGAAGACCGCGAAGCCGGCCGCGCGCCGCCGTTGATCCGCTCCGCCGGTCGCGCGCAAACCGCCGGCCGTCGCGAGGCGCGCGCGACTGTGCGCCCGCTCGCGCTCGCGTCCCCATCGCACCGCTAGTCTGCGCCGCGCTCCGTCGGTCGGTGCGGTTGCCGGTTTCGTGACCGTGTCCGCATTCGGCGCTGTTCGCAGCGGCGGGCGACCGTCGTTGCGTGTACCGGACCACGAAAGGAGAGGGCGATGGAGATGGAATCACGGCGGCGCGGCCTGTGCCGGCTCGCGGCATTCGCGCTGTTCTGCGCGGCGCCGCTCGCGCAGGCGCAGGGCCTCAGCCACAGGCCCGATCCGATCTGGCGGCACGGTTTCGAAGCCGCGTCGGCCGGACCGTCCAGCGACGCCGAGGCGGCGCGTTTCCTGAACCAGGCGACGTTCGGCGCGACCCTGGCCGACATCCAGCATCTGCGCCAGGTCGGCTACGAGGCCTGGTTCGCCGAGCAGTTCGCCGAGACGCCGTCATACCAGGCGCCGTACCTGGACTGGGCCGGCCAGTTCTCCGGCATCTATCAGCAGGACCGGCTCGAAGCCTGGCTGATCCATTCGGTCGGCCTCTACGACCCGAGCAATCCGCCGCGCGTGCACAAGGACCAGCTGCGCCAGCGCGTCGCGTTCGCGCTGTCGGAGATCTTCGTCGTGTCCGACCAGAACCCGGGCCTGGAGCTGCAGGCCTGGGCCACGGCGAGCTGGTACGACATGCTCGCGGCCAATGCGTTCGGCCGCTATCGCGACCTGCTCGAAGGCGTGACCCTGCATCCGGCCATGGGCATCTATCTGTCCATGATCGGCAACCGCAAGCCCGATGCGGCCTTGAACATCCGTCCCGACGAGAACTATGCGCGCGAGATCCTGCAGCTGTTCTCGATCGGCCTGAAGCAGCTCAACCCCGACGGCACGCCGGTGCTCGTCGCCGGCCAGCCCGTGCCGACCTACAACCAGAACACCGTGCGCGGCTTCGCCCACGTGTTCACGGGCTGGAATTTCAATAATTGCACCACCGCCGGCTACCCGGGCTGCGTCGGCGACTATCACGCACCCGAATCGGCCGCGATGCGCGAGCCGATGCTGCCGTTCGAGGCCTACCACGACACGACCACGGCCAAGCAGCTGCTGGTCTACGACGGCGTCGCGCTGCCCGGCGGACTGCTGCAGCCCGGCGGCACCGCGCGCCAGGAACTGGCGGCGGCGCTGGACAACATCGCCGCGCATCCGAACGTCGGCCCGTTCATCGCGCGGCAGCTGATCCAGCGTCTCGTGACCAGCAATCCGAGTCCGGCCTACGTCGCGCGCGCCGCGGCGATCTTCAACGACAACGGCGCCGGCGTACGCGGCGATCTGCGCGCCGTGATCAAGGCCGTGCTGCTCGACAACGAGGCGCGCCACGGCTATTCCGGCAACGCGGTGGACCGCTACGGCAAGCTGCGCGAACCGTGGCTCAAGCTCGTGCAGCTCTGGCGCATCACCGCGCCGCGCTCGGTCAATGGCCGCATCAATCTGCTGATCAATCCGTCGCTCTGGTACGGCCAGGCGCCGCTGCGTTCGCCGAGCGTGTTCAACTTCTTCCGGCCCGGCTTCCAGCAGCCCGGCGAGATCCGCGATCTCGGCCTCGTCAGTCCGGAATTCCAGATCGCGACCGACACCATGCTCGTGACCACGCCGAATGATCTGGGCTGGCGCATCTTCTACTTCTACGTCGGCAGCAGCTACAGCTATGCGCAGGATCCCGACCAACTGCTCATGGACTATGCGACGACCCTGAATCCGCTGGCCGCCGACCCGGCCGCGCTCGTCGAGCGGCTGAACCTGCTGCTGATGTCGGGCCAGATGTCGCCGTTCATGCGCGACGTTCTGGTCACGCGGCTGAACGCGCTGGCCAACGCGAACGGCGGCCGCGACCGCGTGCAGCACGCGCTGTATCTCGTGCTGAGCTCTCCCGAATATTCGATCCAGAAGTGAGGCCGCCGCCATGAAGACGACCCGTCGCAACTTCCTGCGCCATTGCCTGCACGCCGCATTCGGCGGCGCCGGCGTCTGTTCCGCGCTCGGCAACCTCGGCCTGCTCAACGCGGCGCTGGCCGCCGGCAACGGCACGATATTTCCGGACTACAAGGCGCTGGTCTGCGTGTTCCTGCACGGCGGCAACGACAGCTTCAACACCGTCGTGCCGCGCGACGCGGCGCACTACGGCGTCTACGCGGCGTCGCGCGGCGCGCTGGCCGTGCCGCAGAACCAGCTGATCGCGCTCGACCCGTTCGCCGACGGCCTGCCCGGCGACGGCGCCTCCTACGGCCTGCATCCGCAGATGCAGCTGCTGGCGACCCTGTTCGGCGACGGCCATGCGGGCATCGTCGCGAACGTCGGCACGCTGATCCATCCGGTCACGCAGCTGCAATACCAGCAAGGCACGGTGCCGGTGCCGGCGCAGCTGTTCTCGCATGAGGACCAGGCCAACCTCTGGCAGACCTCGCGCCCCGACGACGGCAACGCCAGCGGCTGGGGCGGGCGCATCGCCGACCTGATGCATGCGGGCAATCCCAACCAGGCGCAGTCGATGCTCGTCTCGCTGGAAGGGCAGGCGCTGTTCCAGCGCGGCGACGTCGTCAACCAGTACGTGATCGGCTCCTACGGTGTCGAGCAGATCGGCTATCTCGACACTTGGGACAACCAGGCCGGCGTCGCCGCGTTCAACGCGCTGCTGCAGGACGGCGGCCAGGCGCACGTGTTCGAGCGCAGCTATGCGCGCGCGATGAACAGCGCGATTGCGAACTACGAAGCGATCGGCGCCGCGCTGACCTCGGCCGGCGACGTCGCGACGGTATTTCCGGAAAGCCGCCTCGGCCGCCAGCTGCACATGGTCGCGCGGCTGATCAAGGCGCGTAACGTGCTGAACCTGCGCCGGCAGATCTTTTTCGTCAGCCTCGGCGGTTTCGACACGCACGGCAGCCAGTCCGACGTGCATCCGGGCCTGCTCGGCGATCTCGCCCAGAGCCTCAAGGCGTTCTACGATGCGACCGCGGAGCTGGCCCTGGCCAACCAGGTCACCACGTTCACGGCGTCGGATTTCGGCCGCACGGTCTCGATCAACGGCGACGGCACCGACCACGGCTGGGGCGGCCATCACTTCGTCGTCGGCGGCGCCGTGCGCGGACGGCGCTTCTACGGCCGCATGCCGTCGCTCGCGCAGAGCGGCAACACCGACGACGCCGGCTACGGCCAGCTGATCCCGACCCAGTCGGTGGACCAGTACGCGGCGACGCTCGCGCGCTGGTTCGGCCTCGGCGAAGGCGGCATCGACGACATCCTGCCGAACCTCGGCCACTTCGCGAGCCGCGACCTCGGTTTCCTGACGACGACGTAGGCCGCGGCGAGCGCAGCCGCGTGGTGATTGCCCGGCGAAGACCGCCGATCGACGCAATTCCCGGGCCGTTGCGCCGACGTTGACCGACGGTCGGCGGAATCCGGACGGATTGCCCGGCATTCCGGTGCGCGCCTTCGCGGCGAAGGTGCCTGGGTGTGTCGCGGTTCGCCGGCGGCTCAGCGGCAGCCGCCACGCGGGCGCCGGCCGCGCCGGCGTTCGACTTTTGTCGGTTTCGGGCGTCCCGGCTGCCCAGAGCGCCGAACTGGCTTAAAATCCGCGGTCTTTGAGCGGAGATCTCCATGAGCCAGACCCTCAGTGCCGGCGCGCGTTTCCGCGAAGCCGTCGCCGCCGAACATCCCCTGCAGGTCGTCGGCACGATCACCGCCTATGCCGCGCGCATGGCCGAACGCGTCGGCTTCAAGGCGATCTACCTGTCCGGCGGCGGCGTTGCGGCCAACTCGCTCGGCATGCCGGACCTGGGCATCAGCACGATGGAAGACGTGCTGACCGACATCCGCCGCATCACCGACGTCTGCCCGCTGCCGCTGCTCGTCGACGTCGACACGGGCTGGGGCGGCGCGTTCAACATCGCGCGCACCGTGCGTTCGCTGATCAAGGCCGGCGCCGGCGCGCTGCACATCGAGGACCAGGTCGCCGCGAAGCGCTGCGGCCACCGGCCCGGCAAGGCCATCGTGCCGAAGGACGAGATGGTCGACCGCATCAAGGCCGCCGTCGACGCGCGTCACGAAGCGGGTTTCGTGATCATGGCGCGCACCGACGCGATCGCCGTCGAGGGCCTGGACAAGGCGATCGAGCGCGCGCAGGCCTGCGTGGAAGCCGGCGCCGACATGATCTTCCCCGAGGCGATCTACACCCTGGAGCAGTACCGCCAGTTCCGCGACGCGGTGAAGGTGCCGATCCTCGCCAACATCACCGAGTTCGGCCAGACGCCGCTGTTCACGACGACCGAGCTCGGCTCCGCCGGCGTCGATATCGTGCTGTACTGCTGCGGCGCCTACCGCGCGATGAACCAGGCGGCGCTGAACGTCTACGAGACCATCCGCCGCGACGGCACGCAGAAGGCCGCAGTGCCGACCATGCAGACGCGCGACGCGCTGTACGACTTCCTCGGCTATCACGCCTACGAGCGCAAGCTCGACGAGCTGTTCGCCAAGTCCGGCGACTGATGGACGAGGCCGCGGCCGCTGAACCGAGCACGTCGCCGCGGCGCGACTGGAACGGCGTTTCCGCCGTGATCGCCGCGCTGATCGGCCTGCTCGCGCTGTTCGTTTCAGGCTACACCGCCTGGTTGCAGCGCCAGCAGGTGCGCGCGCAAGTCTGGCCCCGCCTGCTGTTGATGAGTTCCGACACGCAGCAGGAATGGCTGGTCATGAACAAGGGCGTCGGGCCGGCGCTCGTGCGCAGCGCACGCCTCCGCTTCGACGGCGCCGTGCAGCGCGACTGGGCCGCATTGGCCGGCGCGCTGCGGCTGGAGCCCGGCGAGTACGTCCAGTCCACCGTCAACGGCACCGTGCTGAGCGCCGGCGAACGCTACGTGATGGCGCAGTTTCCGGAGCGCGCGGTCTGGGAGCGCGTACGTCCGCAGCTCGCGCGAGTGGAGCGGCGCCTGTGCTTCTGCTCGACGCTCGACGAATGCTGGGTAGTGGAAAGCGGTGGTGCGCGGCGCGAGGACGGCTATCGTTCCGTCGATCGCTGCGAGCGCAACGAGGCCGAAGAATTCAATGATTGAAAACGGCAGATGACATTCAACGCCGGCGTGGCGCCGGAAATGCCTCGCCGAGCCGGCATCTGCGATGGAGTCGTAGCGGCAAGCAGCAATACGGAGCGACGGAGTAAAACTTGCTCAGGTCGCCCGAAACGGCCCCCTTGAGTCAAGGGGGCGCCAGACGCCGACCGGCGTTTGGCAGGGGTTGTGGAGATGAGCAGGTGGGCACAAGAGCCACGCTGCGAACGTATACCGAGGTCGTCCCAGGAGTTTCTATGAGCGAAGCGGCACAGCAAGTCCTTCCCAAGGCCAAGAAGTCCGTGGCCCTTTCCGGCGTCGCGGCCGGCAATACCGCGGTCTGCACGGTCGGCCGCAGCGGCAACGATCTGCACTATCGCGGCTTCGACATCGCCGACCTGGCCGAGAAGGCCACGTTCGAGGAAGTCGCGCACCTGCTCGTGCACGAGCACCTGCCGACCGCCTCGGAGCTGCGCGCCTACCGCGCCAAGCTCAAGCGCCTGCGCGGCCTGCCGCAGCCGGTCAAGGCCGCGCTGGAGCTGCTGCCCGCGGCGACGCATCCGATGGACGTCATGCGCACGGGCGCGTCGGTGCTCGGCACCGTGCTGCCGGAGAAGGAAGCGCATCCGATCTCCGAGGCGCGCGACATCGCCGACCGGCTGATGGCCTGCTTCGGCTCGATCCTGCTGTACTGGTACCACTACAGCCACAACGGCCGCCGCATCGGCACCGAGACCGACGACGAAACCATCGCCGGCCACTTCCTGCACCTGCTGCACGGCAAGCCGGCCAGCGCGCTGCACGAGCGCGCGCTCGACCGTTCGCTGATCCTCTACGCCGAGCACGAGTTCAACGCGTCCACGTTCACGGCGCGCGTGATCGCCGGCACCAACAGCGATTTCTATTCGGCCATCACCGGCGCGATCGGCGCGCTGCGCGGTCCCAAGCATGGCGGCGCGAACGAAGTCGCGATGGACATCATCGCGCGCTACCGCAGCGCCGACGAGGCCGAAGCGGACATCCGTGCACGCATGGAGAAGAAGGAAATCATCATCGGCTTCGGCCACCCGGTCTACACGATCGGCGACCCGCGCAATCCGATCATCAAGTCGATCAGCCGCGAGCTCTGCGAAGCCGGCGGCAACCGCAACCTGTTCGAGGTGTCCGAACGCATCGAAACCCTGATGTGGGACCTCAAGAAGATGTTCCCGAACCTCGACTGGTTCAGCGCGTCGAGCTATCACATGATGGGCGTGCCGACGCCGATGTTCACGCCGCTGTTCGTGATCGCGCGGACCTCGGGCTGGAGCGCGCACATCATCGAGCAGCGCATCGACGGCAAGATCATCCGTCCGAGCGCGAACTACGTCGGCCCCGACGACCGCGAGTTCGTCGCGATCGAATCGCGCTGAGCGTGGCGGCCCGCCGCCGTTCGCGGCGGCGGACCGGCATTGCGCATCCGAATCGGCACGGGCGCCGCCAAGCCCCTGTCGCGGTTGCCTGGCTGCGGCCTTTCGGTTAGCGTGCGCGTCCCTTCCCACGGCACGAGGTAGTCGTCCGATGCGCCAGTAATGCCGCCGTCCCCGTGACGGCCTGTCCGCCCCGTCTTTTATGGACGGATCGCGCCCGGCATTCCTGGTATCCGCATGACGAATCCTCTGCTTGCGCTGGACCGCGTGTCCTGCGTGCTGCCCGACGGCAGAATCCTGTTTTCCGATGTCGATTTCGTGCTCGACCGGCGGCCTGTCGGCCTCGTCGGCCGCAACGGCGTCGGCAAGTCGTTTCTCGCGCGCGTGATCGCCGGCCGGACCGTGCCTTCCGCCGGTCGCCGCACCGGCGCTGCGTGCGTCCACTATCTGCCGCAGCAGATCGCCCCCGGGCCCGGCGCCACGGTCGCCGATCTGGCCGGAGTTGCCGGCGCGTTGCGGGCGCTCGCGCGCATCGAGAACGGCGAAGTCGCGGTCGAGGATTTCGACCTCGTGGCCCAGCGCTGGGATCTGCGCGAACGCTTCGCCGCGGCACTGGACGCGCACGGCCTGGGGCATCTCGATGCGCAGCGGCCCGCAGTCAGTCTCAGCGGCGGCGAACTCACGCGCGTCGCGCTGCTCGGCGGCTGGCTCGCCGAGGCCGACGTGCTCGTGCTCGACGAGCCGACCAATCACCTGGACCGGCCGCACCGCGAGGCGCTGCGGCGCCGGCTGCAGGCCTGGCGCGGCGGCCTGCTCGTCGTCAGCCACGACCGCGAGTTGCTCGACGGCCTGCAGCGCATCGTCGAGCTGTCGCCGGCCGGCCTGGCCGATTATGCCGGCAACTACGCGTTCTATGCGCAGAGCCGCGAGGCGGCCCAGGCGCGCGCCGTGGCCGAGCTCGCGCGCAGCAAGCACGCGCTGCGCCGCGGCGAAGCCGAACAGCGCGTCCAGCGCGAACGCGTCGAGCGGCGCCAGTCGCGCGGCCGC
>NZ_JANFVR010000139.1 GCF_024609805.1 Tahibacter caeni
CGCGGCGCAGGGCCGGGCGGCGGGCCGCGGTGCCGCGCGGCCCTGCCGGCTGCGGCGCAAAAAAAAACGCCGGCAGAGCCGGCGAGGAGACTCCATCCTAGCATCCGCCGCGTCCGCGCGGCAGTCTGGCCGTGTCACGGGCCGCTGCTATGATCGGCCGCATGAGCATGGTCGCCGACAAGCCGTTGAAACTGTTCCAGGGGCGCTTCGCGTACCTGATGGGACTCTATGCCGAAAACCACGAGCGCCTGGTGCGCCTGTTCGCCCCGCAGCGACTGGCGCCCGGCAGTTATCTTTCCTCGATCGACGACGGCCTCGACGTGCGTCTGGACCTGATCGAGCAGCACCGCTACACGATCGAACTGCGCCTGAACTACGTCCTGCGCGAAAGCGGCGGCGAGCTCGCTCCGTCGGCCTGGCTGCGGCTGTATCAGGACGCGCATCTGGCCGAGGCGACGCACTGCCATCCGGGTCGTCATCTGATCGACGTGCTCGGGCCGTATCCGCCGGCGCAGACCGTGTTCCAGCATCGCCTGCGCATGAACGCCTTCCTGACGCGCTGGCTCGAATACCTCGGCGAGCAGGGACATTCCGTCGGCACCTTGCGGCCGCTGCCGCCCGACGCGCTGGCGCCGCTGCGGCGGCAGGGCTGAAACCGGCGTAAGGCCGCTTCGCGCCGCCGGGCGAAAGAGAATCCGCAGCGCGCGAACGGGTCCGGAACGCAGGCAACAAAAAACCCGCCGTAAGGCGGGTTTCTCGATTTACTGGCGGAGTGGACGGGACTCGAACCCGCGACCCTCGGCGTGACAGGCCGATATTCTAACCGACTGAACTACCACTCCATTGACTCACAACATTTCCTTTTGTTGCTTTTGCTCCAACTTTCACTTCGGAGCGGAACACGTCCTGCGTTCCATTTTTTGATTGGCGTCCCCACGGGGATTCGAACCCCGGTCGCTACCGTGAAAGGGTAATGTCCTAGGCCTCTAGACGATGGGGACGTAACCTTTGAAACTCGTTGGTTGAAGCGGATGCCGCACTTGCATTCGACGGTGGTGGAGCTAGTCGGGATCGAACCGACGACCTCTACAATGCCATTGTAGCGCTCTCCCAGCTGAGCTATAGCCCCCCGTCGAGAGGAGCGGAATCTTAGGGAGCGAGCCCTTCAGCGTCAACCCCTCCGATGAATTTTTTTTTGCAGCCGCCGCCGTCGGCGTTCGTCGGTTGCCGATGGCAGGGGCGGCGCGGTAAGACGGGCGCATGCACGGAATCGAATTTCTGAAGGACCTCGCCGTCATCATGGTCGTCGCCGGCTGCACGACCCTGGTGTTCCATCGCCTGCGCCAGCCCGTGGTGCTCGGCTACATCCTCGCGGGCCTGCTGATCGGTCCGCACACGCCGCCGTTCGCGCTGATCACGAACGAGGAAACCATTCGCAGCTTCGCCGACCTCGGCGTCGTGCTGCTGATGTTTTCGCTCGGCCTGGAATTCAGCCTGCGCCGGCTGCGCGAGGTCGGCGTCGCGGCGCTGGTCGCGACCGGCGTCGAAGTCATGCTGATGCTCTGGGCCGGCTACGAGCTCGGCCGCTGGTTCGGCTGGCGCACGATGGACGCGCTGTTCCTCGGCGCGATGATGGCGATCTCCTCGACCATGCTCGTGCTGCGCACGATCCACGAGGCCGGCCAGAAGCAGGAACGCTTCGCGCGGCTGGTGTTCGGCATCCTCGTCATCGAGGACGTGGTCGCGATCGTGCTGATCGCACTGCTGTCGGGCATCGCGATCACCGGAGCGGTCGAGCCGGGCCACGCGCTCGCCACCCTGGGCCGGCTGTGTCTGTTCATCGTCGTCGCGTTGATCCTCGGCCTGCTGCTGCTGCCGCGGCTCATCGACCACGTCGCGGCGACCGGGCGCGGCGAAATGCTGCTGGTCACCTCGCTCGGCATCTGCTTCGGCGCCGCGCTGCTGGCCGCGGCGGCCGGCTTCAGCGTCGCGCTCGGCGGCTTCGTCGCGGGCGCGATCGTCGCCGAGGCCAACGCCGTACGCCGCGTCGAACATCTGATCGAACCCGTGCGCGACATGTTCGGCGCCTTGTTCTTCGTCGCGATCGGCATGCTGATCCAGCCCGACCTGCTGATCCGCCATGCGGTGCCGGTGCTGCTGGTCGCCGCCGTCGTCGTCGTCGGCAAGACCTTGGCCGTGACCTTCGGCGGCGTCATCGCCGGCAACGACGGGCGCACCGCGCTGCGCGCCGGGCTCGGCCTGGCGCAGATCGGCGAGTTCTCGTTCGTGATCGCCGGCGTCGGCCTGGCCAACGGCGTGACCAGCGATTTCCTGTACCCGATCGCGGTCGGCGCGTCGGTGCTCGCGGCCTTCGTCACGCCGTTCCTGATGCGCCGCTCCGACGCGCTGGCCGATCGCGCCGACGCTCTGCTGCCGCGCAAGGTGCGCGCGCTGATGATCGCTTACCAGCACTGGATAGCCGGTCTGCGGCCCGAGCAGGACAATGCGCTGATCGCGCAGATGCTGCGCCGCCTGGTGCTGCACATCGTCGTCAACATGGCCCTCGTCGTCGCGGTGTTCCTCGGCGCGGCCTGGCTCAAGCCGCGCATGCTCGAGTGGCTGCCGCAGTGGACGGCCGGCGAGACGCTGCGCCGCAGCCTGCTCTGGTCGCTTGCGCTGTTCCTGTCCATGCCGATGCTGATCGCCGCCTACCGCAAGGCCGATGCGCTCGGCATGGTGCTGGCCGAGCTCGGCATCCGCGAAGGCGTGGCCGGCGCGCGCACCTATGCGTTGCGCCGCGTGCTCGGCAAGATGATTCCGCTGGCCGTGCTCGTGATGCTGGCTGTGCTCGTCATGGCGCTGGGCTCGGCGATACTGCCGTCGCTCGGCGTGCTGATCCTGCTGCTGACCGTCGCCGCCGCGCTCGCCGCTTTCCTCTGGCGCGCGTTCATCCAGGTGCACGCGCGGCTGCAGGCGACCTTGCGCGAGGTCATGCAGCCGTCGCCCGGAGAGGGGCACGACACGCCGCCGTGAACGTGTATATTTCTCGGCGTCGCGCGTTGCTGCAGACCGGCCGGGGGCGATTCACGCATGGGTGGTTCGATGCGTCTGCAACGGGGAGCACAGTGGCTGCGCCGGCAGAGCGAAGTGCTGCGCCTGCTCGCCCAGGGCGTTCCGCGCAAGCGGGTCCTCGCCGAAATCGAAGCGCTGCTCCAGCTGGAATTTCCAGGCACGACGCTCGCACTGGCCGTCGAGCTCGAAGGCCGTCCGTTCCGCTGGATAGGCCGGGGCCCGGCGGCCGGCGACCTGGCCGCGGTGCTCGACGTCGCCGACCAGGAGCACGAAGGCTGGTTCGCGCTGGAGGCGGGCGGCGCCGTCGTTCGCGCCGAAGCGCCTGCGGCCGGCGAACGCGGTTTCTGGGTCGAGCCGCTGCATGACGTCGGCGGCCGGCGGTTCGGCCGGCTGCTGATCTCGCCCGACGCGCCGGCCGGCGTCGACGCGGCCGCGCGGCCGCTGACCCGCGTCGGCGCGACGATCGCCGAGCTGGTGTTCCAGCGCGACGCGGCGTTCGCGCGGCTGGAGCAGGGACGCGAGCTCTACCGTTCGCTGCTCGACAACCATCCCGATGCCGTGCTGCACGTCGATGCCGACGGCCGCGTGCGCAGCGCCAATGCGACGGCGCTGCAACTGTTCGGCGCCGAGGTCGGCGCGCCCGGCGGCGCCGCGTTTTCCGCGCTGTTCGACGAATCGACCCAGGCCGCGCTGGCCCTGCGCCTGCCGTCGGTGCTGCGCGGCCATGCCCAGTCGATGGAGGCGACCGCGCCGCGGCCCGGCACGCGGCCGCACGAGCTCGAGCTGATTCTCGTTCCGTTGCGCGACCATCTCCGCGCGAGCGGCCTGTTCGTGATCGCGCGCGACATCACGCGCCTGCGCGCGGCCGAACGCGCGCTGCGCCGCACCTACGAGAAGTCGCTGCTGCGCCGCGACCAGCTGCTCGATCTCAACGCCGTCGCCGTCGACAGCGCCGCGATCGACAGTGTGCAGGGCCTCGCGCTGCAACTGGCCCGCTCGATGGGACGCCTGGCCGGCGTCGACCTCGTCCGCCTGAGCCTGCCCTCGAGCGCCGACACGATCGCCGGCCACGACAATCTGCTCGTGCTGGCGCCGCCCGAGCTGGCCGATCTCGGGCGCGCGCTGCCGATCGCGCTGCGCGCCCGCGCGCTCGCGCATCCGGAACCGCAGCACAGCCGCTGGCACCCGGCCGACGCGGCCGCCGACGGCGACTGGCTCGGCATGAGCCTGCGCGCCGACGACGGACGCCTGATCGGTTCTCTGGAGTGGTTCGCGCTCGAACAGGACGTGTTCGACGACGACGACGAAGTGCTGCAGCTGCAGTTCGCCCGGCTCGGCGTCAGCAACGTGCAGCGCGTCTGGCTGCATCGCGAGCTGCGCGAGGCCGAGCGCGGCATCGCGCACCAGCTCGCGTTCGTGCGCACGATGGCGGCCAGCGTCGGCGAGGGCCTCTACGCGATCGACCGCGGCGGCCGGCTGACGTTCATGAATCCGGCCGCGAGCGAGATCCTCGGCTGGCGGCCCGAGGACCTCGCCCACGGCGCGGCCGAACGCCGCTTCGTCGACGATGCGATCGGGCCGGCCGCCCAGGCGATGGGGCAGGGCAGCCGCATCGCCGCGCCGGCGGAGTTCGTCGCCCGCGACGGCCGCCGCGTGCCGGTCGATTTCGTCGCCTCGCCGCTGCACCTGGACGGCGCCGCGAGCGGTGCGGTCGTCGTGTTCCGCGACATCAGCGAACGCCTGCTGGCCGAGCAGGCGCGCGAGGAGCGCGACCGCTTCTTCGCGCTGTCGCTGGAGCTGTTCGTCATCGTCGACGCCGAGGGGCGCCTGTCGCAGTTCAACGCGGCGACGACGCGGCTGCTCAAGTGCGGCGCCGAGGAACTGCGCGCGAGCAACTGGCGCGACCACGTCCATCCGGACGATCTCGCAACGACCGCGGCGGTCACGGCGCAGATCCTCGTCCAGGGCCGCATCGATGCGTTCGTGAACCGCTGGGTCGACGCCGAGGGCGGCGAGCACTGGCTGGAGTGGACCGCGTCGCTGACGCCGGACCAGCGCATCTTTGCGGTCGCGCGCGACATCACCGAACGGCGCCGCTACGAGCTCGAGCTGGCTCATTTCGCGAGCCACGACCCGGTCACGGGCCTGCCGCGCATGGAACTGGCCGAGGCGTTCCTGGCGTCGTCGCTCGCGGCCGCGGCGCTGCGTGGCGGCCGCGTCACGGTGTCGTACCTGGACCTGGACCGCTTCCATCTGGTCAACGAGGTGCGCGGCCATGCGACCGGCGATCAGG
This sequence comes from Tahibacter caeni, assembly GCF_024609805.1. Classification (GTDB taxonomy): domain Bacteria; phylum Pseudomonadota; class Gammaproteobacteria; order Xanthomonadales; family Rhodanobacteraceae; genus Tahibacter; species Tahibacter caeni. Next base: position 5,366 of record NZ_JANFVR010000139.1, read on the forward strand.
TGCTGCACGCGGTCGCGCGGCGCCTGATCGAGGCGGTCGGCGAGCGCGGCCAGGTGGCGCGCGTGGCCAGCGACGAGTTCCTGATCGTGCAGACCGACGACGGCGACGGACCCGACCAGCAGGAGCTCGGCGAGTCGCTGCGCCTGCTGATCGAGCGGCCGATCGCGCTCGGTGAGCAGCAGGTGCTGCTGACCTGCAGCGTCGGCGTCAGCTGTTTCCCGGAGAACGGCGCGACGGCGCGCGAGCTCATGCAGCAGGCCGAGGCGGCCATGACCAAGGCCAAGGACGAAGGCCGCAACGCCGTGGCCTCGTTCTCCAACGAGCAGTCGCAGGCGCTCAAGGACCGGCGCGAACTCGGCGCCGGCCTGCGCGACGCCATCGCCAACGACGAGCTCGTGCTGCATTTCCAGCCGCAGATCGGCGCCCACGACTGGCAGGTGCGCGGCGTCGAGGCGCTGGTGCGCTGGAACAGCCCGCAGCACGGCCTGCTGCCGCCGGGCCGCTTCATCCGCGTCGCCGAAGAGCTCGGCATGATCGTCGAGCTCGGCCAGTGGGTGCTCGAATCCGCCTGCCGCAAGGCGCGCGAATGGCTGGACAGCGGCCTGGCCGACTTCACGGTCGCGATCAACGTGTCGGCGCTGCAGCTGCAGCGGCCGGATTTCCTCGAGCGCGTGCAGCGCGCGCTGGACGTGTCGCGGCTGCCGCCGCGCTATCTCGAGCTGGAGCTGACCGAGTCCATGGTCATGGCCCACGTCGAGCGCGTCATCGTCGCGATGCGCTCGCTCAAGGCGCTCGGCGTGAGCCTGTCGCTCGACGATTTCGGTTCGGGCTATTCGAGCCTGAACTACCTGCGCCGCTTCCCGATCGACAAGCTCAAGATCGACCAGTCCTTCGTGCGCGACATCATCACCGACCCCGGTTCGGCCGGCATCTGCCGCGCGGTCATCGCGCTGGGCCACCAGCTCGGCATGACGGTCAGCGCCGAGGGCGTGGAGACCATCGGCCAGGCCGCGTTCCTGCGGCGCAGCGAATGCGACCAGTTCCAGGGCAACTATTTCTGCGTTCCGGTGCCCGAGGCGCAGGCGTTCGAGGTGCTGCGCCGGCGCTATCTGCGCCAGGACAGCGACGAGACCGAGGCCAGCGCCGGCAGCGGGGAGACCCTGCTGCTGCTCGACGACGAGGAGAACGTGCTGCGTGCGCTCGTGCGCCTGCTGCGCCGCGACGGCTACACCATCGAGACCGCGACGAGCGCGCGGCAGGCTTTCGAGATCCTGGCTGCGCAGCCGGTGCAGGTCATCATTTCGGACCAGCGCATGCCCGACATCAACGGCACGGAGTTCCTGGGGCGGGTCAAGGATCTGTACCCCGACACGGTGCGCCTGATTCTCAGCGGCTACAGCGATTTCGCCTCGCTGACCGAGGCGATCAACCGCGGCGCGGTCTACCGCTACGTCGCCAAGCCCTGGGACGACGAGGAGCTGCGCCGCATGGTGCGCGAGGCGTTCCGCATCGCCGCGTCGCGGCAGGGCTGACGACGGCGCCCGCGCGCGGCGTCACAGATCGTCCTCGTCGATGTAGATCGCGCCGGTCTCGTCGCGCACGATCTGCGTGATGCCTGGGTGCTCGCGTTCGAGCCGGCTCAGCTCGGCCTCGTGGCGTTCGAGCTGGCCGCGCTGCGCGCGCACGAGGTCGGCCAGGCGCTGGTTCTCGAGGATGACGGCGCGGTAGTGCAGCGCCTGCACGACGGCCATGCGCAGATCGTTGTCGTCCCAGGGCTTGGGAATGAAGCGGAAGATGCGTGCCTGGTTGATCGCGCTGACGATCGCCTCGAGGTCGGCGTAGCCGCTCATCAGGATCCGGGCGACGTTGGGCTGGCGGTCGCCGATCTGGGCGAGCAGGTCGACGCCGCTCATGCCGGGCATGCGCAGGTCGGAGATGACCAGGTCGAAGTTCTCCTCGGTCGCGAGTTGCAGCGCGTCCTCGGGCGCGTTGGCCGGGTACAGCTCCAGACGCTCGCCGTCGAGCAGGCTGGTCGGGATGGTGGCCAGGTTGCGCCGCAGCGCAGTCAGGATGTTGGGCTCGTCGTCGACGATCAGAACGCGATACATGCGGATCTCCTCGGGGGGCGGGCTCAGGTCTGCCGCTGCGGCAGGGTGATGCGGAACGTCGTGCCGTGGCCGGGCTGGCTGTCGACCGTGATCTCTCCGTGGTGCTTGCGTACGATGCCGTAGGAGATCGACAGCCCGAGGCCGGTGCCCTTGCCGACCGGCTTGGTCGTGAAGAACGGATCGAAGATGCGCTTGAGATTGTCCGGCGCGATGCCGCCGCCGTTGTCGGCGATCTCGATCCAGACCTTGCCGTCCTCGGTGCCCGTGCGCACGACGATCTCGCCGCGCTGTTCGATGGCCTGGGCCGCGTTGACGAGGATGTTCACGAAGACCTGGTTGATCTGCGACGGCAGGCATTCGACGAGCGGCAGGCTGCCGTATTCCTTGCGCACCTCGGCCTTGTACTTGAGCTCGTTCCAGACGATGCCGAGAGTGCTGTCGAGGCCGCGGTGCAGGTCGTACAGCGACCAGGTCTCCAGCCGGTCCACGCGCGAGAAGTCGCGCAGGTCCTGCACGATGCGGCGCACGCGGTCGATGCCTTCGCGCGATTCGGCCAGCAGCGGCGGCAGGTCCTGCACGAGGAACGAGAAGTCGATCGCGCGCTTGCGGTCGGCGACCTCGGCGCGGCGCTCGGCCGTGATGGGGCCGTTCATCGCAAGCACGGCGTCATAGCACTCGATCAGGCCGAACAGGTTGTTGAGGTACTCCTGCAGGGTGCCCAGGTTGGAATGGACATAGCCGATCGGGTTGTTGATCTCGTGCGCAATGCCGGCGGCGAGCTGGCCGAGCGAGGCCATCTTCTCCGACTGCACGAGCTGTTCCTGTACGGTGTCGAGCCGGGCCAGAGCGAGCTCGAGCTCCTGGTCGCCGGCCCCGGCGTCGGCGGCCGGCTCGTAGTCGAGCAGCAGCGCCAGCGCGCCGTCGCCGGCCAGCGGCAGCACGACCGAGCGCGAGGCCGCGTCGGAACGCGCATGCGCGACGAGCTCGCGCAGCCGGCGCTCGGGGTCGCCCTGGGCGCCGGCCAGGTTCTCGGCCAGGCGCAGCGCGGCGGGATTGGCATGGGCGAGGTCGTCGCCCCGCAGCAGCACCAGCGGTTCGCTGATCGCGTTCAGGGCGTCGTGCAGGTGGGATTCGGTGGATGGTTGCATGACGCGATTCGGACCCTGGCTCCGGCTGGCGGCGTCGCGTGGATTTTTCGCCATTTGTGCGAAAAAGGAAATGCATGGCGGCCACGCCGCGAGGAATGCCTCGCGGCCGCGGCGGCCGGACGTAACCGTCCGGGGGCCGGCAGGGGCGCCCGGGCCAGTCCCCAGGCGGTCGCGACAGTCGCGTCCAGTGCGAGCGGACGGCTATACTCGGCATCTACGCACCCGGTGGGAGAAGCGGCCCAGGCCGCTGCCGAAGGCGCAACGCCCGTAATCGCTCAGGCTCCCATACCACCGCGCGCGAACACTCTGGAGAGACCGGCAGCGCCGGCGCCGAAGGGGCAAGAAGCGCAGGCTTCGAAACTCTCAGGCAAAAGGACAGAGGGGCGCCCCGACGTGCGGCCTGCACGTCGTCTTCGGACGTCCCCATACCATGAGCCAGAACACCCGTCCCTCCTTGCGCCAGCTCGAGCACCACGATGCGTTCATCGAACGCCACATCGGCCCGAACGACGCCGAAATCGCGCACATGCTCGGCGTCGTCGGCCAGCCCTCGCTGGAGGCGCTGACCGACGCCATCGTGCCGGCCTCGATCAAGTCGGCCGCGCCGCTGGCCCTGCCGAGCCCGCTGACCGAGGTCGAGGCGCTGGCCAAGATCCGCGCGATCGCCGGACGCAACCAGGTGTTCCGCAGCTTCATCGGCCAGGGCTACTACGGCACCCATACGCCGAATGTCATCCTGCGCAACATCCTCGAGAACCCGGCCTGGTACACGGCCTACACGCCGTACCAGGCCGAGATCTCCCAGGGCCGCATGGAGGCCCTGATCAACTTCCAGACCCTCTGCGCCGATCTGACCGGCATGGAGATCGCGAACGCCTCGCTGCTCGACGAAGGCACGGCCGCGGCCGAAGCCATGACCCTGGCCAAGCGCTCGTCCAAGTCCAAGTCCGACATCTTCTTCGTCTCGCGCGGGGTGCACCCGCAGACCCTCGAGCTGCTGAAGACGCGCGCCGAACCGCTCGGCATCGTGCTGCAGATCGGCGACGACAGCGAGGCCGCCGGCGTCGACGCGTTCGGCGTGCTGCTGCAGTACCCGAACACCTACGGCCAGATCAGCGACTACGCCGCACTGGCCGACGCCGTGCATGCGCGTGGCGGCCTCGTCGCGGTCGCGAGCGACCTGCTCGCGCTGACCCTGATCGCCGCGCCGGGCGAGTGGGGCGCCGACATCGTCGTCGGCAACAGCCAGCGCTTCGGCGTGCCGTTCGGCTTCGGCGGTCCGCATGCGGCCTTCATGGCCTGCCGCGACGCCTACAAGCGCTCGATGCCGGGCCGCCTGATCGGCGTCTCGGTCGACGCCGAAGGCAAGCCGGCCTATCGCCTGACCCTGCAGACGCGCGAGCAGCACATCCGCCGCGAGAAGGCCACCTCGAACATCTGCACGGCGCAGGTGCTGCTGGCCGTCATGGCCAGCATGTACGCGGTCTACCACGGCCCCGACGGCCTGCGCCGCATCGCCGCGCGCGTGCACCGCTGCAGCGCGATGCTGGCCGCGGCGCTGCGCAAGGCCGGCATCACGGTCGGCCCGGACTTCTTCGACACCCTGCACGTGGTCGGCGTCGACGCCGAGGCCATCCACGCCAAGGCGGAAGCCGCGCGGATCAACCTGCGCCGCATCGACGCAGGCAGCCTCGGCATCAGCCTCGACGAGACCGTCACGCGCGAAGACCTCGTCGCGCTGGCCGCGCTGTTCGGCGCCGACCCCGGCGATCTCGACGCGCTCGACGCGGCGACGCCCGACGCGCTGCCGGCCGGCCTGCGCCGCACGACGCCGTTCCTGCAGCACCCGGTGTTCAACACTCACCACAGCGAGCACGAGCTGCTGCGCTACATGCGCGCGCTGGCCGACAAGGATCTGGCGATGGATCGCACGATGATCCCGCTCGGCAGCTGCACGATGAAGCTCAACGCGACGGCCGAGATGATTCCGGTCACCTGGCCCGAATTCGCGAACATCCATCCACTCGCGCCGGCGGCGCAGATCCGCGGCTACAAGGAGCTCATCGACGGCCTCGAGCAGATGCTCGTCGAATGCACCGGTTACGACGCCGTCAGCCTGCAGCCGAACTCCGGCGCCCAGGGCGAATACGCCGGCCTGCTCGCGATCCGCGCCTATCACCGCTCGCGCGGCGACGCGCACCGCGACGTCTGCCTGATTCCCGAATCGGCCCACGGCACGAACCCGGCCTCGGCGCAGATGTGCGGCATGCAGGTCGTCGTGACCAAGTGCGACGCGAACGGCAACGTCGACGTCGAGGACATCCGCCGCGCCGCCGAGAAATACAGCGAACGCCTCGCCGCGATCATGATCACCTATCCTTCGACGCACGGCGTGTTCGAGGAGGACGTCGTGCGCATCTGCGAGATCGTGCACGCCCACGGCGGCCAGGTGTACACCGACGGCGCCAACATGAACGCGCTCGTCGGCGTGGCCAAGCCCGGCAAGTGGGGCTCGGACGTGTCGCACCTGAACCTGCACAAGACCTTCTGCATTCCGCACGGCGGCGGCGGTCCCGGCGTCGGCCCCTGCGCGGTCAAGGCGCATCTCGCGCCGTTCTTGCCCGGCACGCTCGGCGGCGAAAATCCGGTCGGCATGGTCAGCGCGGCGAACTTCGGCTCGGCCTCGATCCTGCCGATCAGCTGGATGTACGTCACCCTGATGGGGGCCAGCGGCCTGCGCAAGGCCACCCAGGTCGCGCTGCTCAACGCGAATTACATCGCCAAGCGCCTCGCGCCGCACTACGAGACCCTGTACACCGGCCGCAACGGCCTCGTTGCGCACGAATGCATCCTCGACCTGCGCCCGCTCAAGGACGCCACCGGCGTCAGCGCCGAGGACGTGGCCAAGCGCCTGATCGACTTCGGCTTCCATGCGCCGACCTTGAGCTTCCCGGTGGCCGGCACCCTGATGGTCGAACCGACCGAATCCGAATCGCAGCACGAGCTCGACCGCTTCATCGACGCGATGATCGAGATCCGCGAGGAAATCCGCGCGATCGCCGACGGCAAGCTCGACCGCGAGGACAACCCGCTCAAGCACGCGCCGCATACGGCGACGATGGTCTGCGGCAGCGAATGGCGCCATGCCTATCCGCGCGAGCTCGCCGCCTTCCCGCTGGCCACGCTCAGGCAGCAGAAGTACTGGCCGCCGGTCGCCCGCGTCGACAACGTCTACGGCGACAAGAACATCATGTGTGCCTGCATACCGGTCGATGCGTACAAGGAAACCGCCGACGCCTGAGCGTCGGCGGTTTCCGGGAATGGGGAATCGGGAATAGAGAATCGGGGGCGCCCGGGGGGGGGCCCCCCGCCCGGGGGGGGGGGTGGGG
>NZ_JANFVR010000014.1 GCF_024609805.1 Tahibacter caeni
TCACCTTCAGCGGATACGGCGGCCGGCCGTTCCCCGCCTTCGGGTACACCGGTTCGATCAGATTCAACAGGATCGTCCACGGAATCACCTGCTCCATCTCCGCCAGGAACGTCTCCCGGCGTGTCCGCTTGCGCTTGCTCGCGTACTCCCCGTCGCCAAAGCTCATCTGGTCCATCGCGCGCGGTCCTCGTCGGGTAGTGGCACTATCTCAGCACAATGGGGCGGACTTGTTCAGACCTTCCCTAACTGAATCTGTTATCGGCCGGTAGTATTCCGTGCGTATTGCAAAAGAGGGGGTTCGCCATGTTCTTTACAAATGTCAGCGAGAGTAATCTTGGCCGGCGGTATGAGCGACTGCTTATGGTGTCTGCACCACTTGCGGTTGCCGAAATTCTCGTCCTTTTAGTTTCCTACGCAGGTACAAACGCAATAGATCGAGTGCGCGGCTCGTGCTTGTCGAAATACGCTACAGCGCTCGAAGCGAATCTAGACAAACTCGAATCCGCTTGGGATCCGAAAAGGGCAGAGCCAGGACATTGGTCCTATGGGCTGGAGCAATTCCTTGTTCATCAGCAAATTCGAAAAATAGTGAGGGAAGTCCCCATGTCAATCGGGGAAATCGACTGCCTCAGTGTTGAAAACGAGATCACTATTCCGGAGGTAAGAGAAAAGCCCGCTGTCTTAGTGGAGCGGCTTAAGGTCGAGGCCAGCAAGCTTCTAAAGACGCCGCTCGCTGTCGGCAAGGTAACTCTTCCAGACAAAGCCTCCGTCAGCTTCATAGGGATGAAGTTCGAAGTCGAGGTCACAGATCTCGCTCGAATTCTTCAGCTCGTGCTTGGTCCGGTGATCTTGCTTTGGCTTGGCAGTCTCTCAGCAACTCGAAACGCTGAAACACAGAAGATCGCTGTAACCGAGCAATTCGAGAAAGTTTTTCCACACTACGTCAATGGATATCCCACCGGGAACATGCTCATCATCAAAAGGAAGTCTCGATATCTTCCCAGGCCGGAAAGCTGGATATTCTTTTTTTACGCAATTGCGAGAGTGGTAGGGTTCGTACTAATCACCGCGGTGCCTGTCGGGGGCTACTTGGCAAGTGTTGCGATTGACTTTCCCCGTTCTTCCTGGCTCTTCTATGTAGTTCCAATGTTCGTCACCATAAGCTACTTCATGAACTGGGCAATCGAATTCATGCCTTGGCACTATACCAAACATTTTCCAAGTAAGTTTGATCGCGACGACCCACGCAGCCACAACTTGATGTAGCAATGCCCTTATCAGTCCATCGGCAACGGTCCATCCCCCTTAAAGTGAAGCCACCGAATAGTAGAGACTCTCGGCAAAGGAGAGTCTCATGCGGAAGTCGAAGTACAGCGAAGTGCAGATTGCGGCGATCTTGAAGGAGGCGGAAGCCGGTGTGTCCGTGGCGGAAGTGGCGCGCAAACATGGGATCAGCGCAGCGACGTTCTACCAGTGGCGATCGAAGTACGGCGGCATGGAGGTGTCCGACCTGCAGCGGATGCGCGAGCTGGAACAGGAGAACGCCCGGCTCAAGCGTCTGTACGCGGACCTGAGCCTGGACCACTCGATCCTCAAGGAGATGCTGACAAAAAAGTTCTGACGCCCGAGCAGCGCCGAGCGGCGGTGGATTGGGCGATGGATGAGAAGCAGATCAGTCAGCGGCGAGCTTGCCGTATCACGCAGCAGCCGCGTGTGACCCAGCGGCGGCAATTGCGCGGTCGGACCGTGAATGACGCCTGCGTTGAGTCGCGACTGCAGGCATTGGCCGAAGCGCATCCGGCCTGGGGTTGCCCACAGTTGCACCGGCAGTTGCGGCAGGAGGGCCATGTGATCAACCACAAGCGGACGTGGCGCCTCTATAGCGCGCTGGGACTGACCTTGCGTCGCCGGCGTCGGCGGCGGCCGATCGAGCGCGAGCCGCAACCTTTGTTGCAGCCGCTGCAACCCAATGCCTGCTGGTCGCTGGACTTCATGCACGACGCGTTGGCCAATGGCCGAGCATTCCGGGCGCTGAATGTGATTGACGACTACGCGCGCGATGCGCTGGCCATAGAGATCGACTTCAGCCTCAGTGGTTCGCGTGTGGTTCGGGTGCTTGAGCAGCTATGCGAATGGCACGGCAAGCCCGTGATGATTCGTAGCGTCCAGGCTTGGGCGCGTGCCAAAGAAGTCACCTGGCACTTCATTGAGCCGGGGTGTCCGGCGCAGAACGCTTACATCGAGCGATTCAATGGGACCTTCCGCGTCGAAGTGCTCGATGCGAACTGCTTCCTGACCTTGGCCGACGTGCGCGCGGAAACGCAGCGGTGGCTACCCATCTACAACGAGCAACGCGCTCATCAGTCCATCGGCAACCTGCCTCCGATGGCCTTCAAGCGACAGTGGCAGCAGCGTCAGTCTCTACTTTCGGCTGGTATCGGTTGAGGGGTATGGACCCGCTCCAACCTTACCAAAAACGGAGCCAGTCACTTCGGAAGTCTCGGAGCTTATTCTCAAAAGAACTCTGGCTGGTGGCAATTCGATCCGCAGAGTGCATCCAATCTTCCCACATGCTCGCGAGTTTGCTTCGAAAGCTGGGGCGTTCTTTCAGTAAATTTCTTAGCTGAAGTGCGTAGGTAAAAAACGTGATGTAAGGATGTTCACGTAACTCTCCGGATCCCGGGTTGCTTCGACTATCAAGTAGGGCGGCGTTGCCTTCCGAGAAAAAATCCCACGCGTCGTCTGGTGTTATGTTGGGCTGAACCGCCGCGCGGCATCTGACGACTCCTAACGTGTTTAGAGAAAAAGCGTGTCTGTGGAGCGAAACGCTTCGTTTCGAGAAAGAGTACGCTGTATCATGGCTTCCTGCGTCACTTTCCAGAAGTGCTCGTTGGTCCCAATAGCGCCCGTTCCAAGAATAGTGCGTGCTCAGTTCCGAATACCACTCTCTAGCTGCTCGCGTGTTCTGCCCGAAGAGTGCGAGAACAACGCGCCGATCCATCATTGCTCTTAGCAACCGATATGAGTATGTGCGGTTTCCCATTACTTGAGGGTTCAAAAGTGGCGAAATCAGTGCTGCGATATTCTTTGTTACATTATAAATTAGTGGAATGTTCAAATAGTCTTTTACAAAATGGTCTGCAAGTTGGCGGTGGCGCAGACGAAATCCGTTTCGGTCAACAACTAAGATGTCCCCGAAAATCTCTCTGAAATCCTTGGTTAGATCGCCTTGTTGCCCGCTTCCTTTCATGAGCTGAGTTGCAATCGCCGTCGGTAGAGAGTAGCCAAGTCTATGCGTGAGGGCCGCTCCAGCAAGGACATTAACCTGTGATGTAGTTAGCGTACCTGTAAGCCTTTGATACTCTTGATCCATCCTGCGACGAAAGCCTCCGCCACCTTCTAAAGCGCTTAAGCTGGAAAAGAGGTCTCCACTATGGTCTTTTAGAAAAAAATCCCTCCACTCCTTAATGCTCCATTCCGTTGCCTGCCCCATGCGGCCGAAAGTGAGTCGACGCTCCCTGACTCTTTCAACATCGTTTCGATGAATAGTTCGATACACAAAGATTCTTGCATCAAAGTTGAGGTCGGATCGTAGCGCTTCGGTTCGAGCGTCCCGCTCTGCCAGAATTACAACTGCTCTCGTTCCGTGGGCTTCAATTTTCTTTAGAAGATCTCCAATGCCTTCTCCAAAGTCACCGGCATTGTCAAAAATGAGTATCGAATTCGGGTTCGCTGCGAGCCAGGTGGCGATGGATTCCGTATCAATTGACTTTTCTTCACGAAAAATATAGGGACGCTTGCCGTGCGAAATGGCGACTCGGGCAAGTCGGAATAATGCGGAGCTGCGACCAGACGCGGGGGAGCCGGAGAGCAAGGCGACCCTCAGGTCGGTAGTACCTTGAGCGTCTTCGAACAGGTATTCACTTGCTTCTTCAGTTTTATGAAGAAATGCATCCTTATTAGCAAGAATATCTTGCCATGTAGGTTCATCTCCGCCAAAAAAATCTCGGTTATTCCTTTGACGATTTTCAGTCAAAGAAAGCGTGTCGAATTGTTGAATAAACGATATTTGAGTCGCAGTGCTAAGTGCTCCAGCCGATCGCCCAGGATTTTCTACGAGGAATTGATCCAAGTCGCTCTGAAGCGCCTCAAAGAACACCTCTGCTGAGCATTCAGCTACTGCAATATTCCTCCGCTCTAATTTTTTTCGCTGGCGAGAATCAACGGATTTCAGCACCGCAATTGTGCTTCGGCCGGTTGCCTCATAAGAGTTGGTGCCTCTTTCCAATGCAATTTCGAGGTCGAATTCTTCGCGTAGAGTTGCTCCGACCACTAGGAACGGTCGTTGATACCAGTTGCTCCAGAATTCTGAGTGCCAACTGCCATGTCCGAGAAGCGCGCCAGCATACTCTTCTAGCGAAAATATTAAACCTCTCAGTTCCTCGTCTAGGAGCTTCGCCCTGCCGTGCAGGTGAATTACCTGAATTTCGGTACTTCCAGCAACATCAGCTTTGAGCCTGTCTTGCCAATTTGTGACGTTTATTCTGTAGTCGCACAAGGGGTTCTTTTGAGCATTATCAAGCACATCATCTATGTTTAGGTTCCATATTCTAGCCCACCGAAATTTCAATACCTTGTAGTGCCAAGTGGGAACAGTGTTTAGAAAGATGCTTTTGAGGTAGTTCGAAAGTCTTTTCCTGCCGCAGTTTTCGCTATGGATAGCATCTTCGTACACTTCCTTTAGGTTGCCGAGCTCGCTTTCCGAGAAACCCAAAGAGAAGTCTTTGTTGATTCTTTCTGAAAGGCCCCAGCCGGTTGGTAAAGTTTCTCCGCTGTTTGCTGAAATAGCTGAGCAGCTAAATCCCGCGCCTAGCAGTAAATGGTAGTCGCCTTCAAGCACTCCTTCTACGAGTTGAAGTGCGAGCTCGCGGGATAGTCCTACAGTCTCAAGGTGCTTTGTCATTTGAAGTAGCTGCCGAAATTAGTGGCCTGTTCGAGGAACAGAGTTTGGTTGTATATTTCAGTGCGTCGTAGATGCAAAAAGCGGCGCTCGATCGCTGGGTCTTGGCTTAGGGGGAACCTGTGGGTCGCCGCTGTTGATAGTGCAAATATTATTTCGATTCCAGCGAGAAGCATCACTTGGGCAATGTTTTGTATCCTTCGATAACCAATCTCTCCGTGCTTAACAAGTGATTAAGTTGATAAGAGAAGGGGGCACGGCATTGCGAACAACAGCGTAACTCGCCAGTGCTTCTTCGTATTTCCCTCGTTTAAATTTTCTCTAGACTTGGAGAATGCGTGAAAAAAGCTTCACTTCATGACTGGTCGGGTCGTGCTGAATTGATATCGGGTTTAATCTCATGCATGAAAGCGTAAGCGGCTTGGCCCCAATCGACTGAAGATCGCTGTGATGCCAGGTTTCATTGCCACCGCGGTTACGCTCCAGCCGGTACGATAGCGACGATGCCGGCTTCGCCGTCTCCCGCCATGCGATCAGCTGCGGCTTCGCATCTGGGTAGAACTCGTAGAACTCCGGCTGCGCTGTGGCTGGTGAGTTGTGTGATCTTGAGTCTGTTCTTGTCGTCGGCGACGTAGGCGAACAACGAGGCGTTGGTCGTGCCGACGACGAAGCCGTTCGCGTCGTTGAGTTTTCCGCCGACGTTGAACATTTTGTAGGCACGTCGCTGTCGTTCCACGTAGTCGCACGGGCCAGGGAAGTTGTTGCGGAATTCGCCATCGGCGAGAGTGTCGATGTCGGTGATGATCAGGCCTTCTTCGCTATCCGTGATGAAGGCGTAGCGATGGATCAGGTGCGTCGGTTGTTTATTGCTGGCCGGAACCTTTCTTGCAGCCTCGTTCCGGGACAACGGCAAGGGCGGGATGTTGGCGGGTTCGGCGCAATTCGCGCTATCCGGCGCCGCAGTGGCGTCTTGGTCTACGGTTCCAATGACGTAGGTCTGCTCATGAAAGCCAACGTCGTACATCGAAACGTCAGTCATGACCCGCCCCCTGTATGGCAAAGTCGAAACGCAACCCCGATTGTCTTGCGCCCGCGCCGGTTGATGTCGGATAGGGGCGTGCGGCTGACAATAGGACTCGGCGGCGTTCAATGCAAGTTGCCATGTCCACCTTTACCGCTCGTTCGGTAGTCGGCGGGTCACTTGGCTTGGCTTGACGCAGTTTGCAGTGCGTCAATTTCCGCAAGCGCAGATGTATCGTTTTACTCTGTCGCTGTAATTTGTGCCGTTTGAAGAAGAGCTGCAGCCTCAGGGGATCTGCCTGTATCGAGCAGCGCTCGCGCCAGCCCTATCTGCTTAGTATGGAGGCTTTCGTCGGGAAACTCGGAGGACTGGGCGATCGCGAGTCGATACAGCTTTGTAGCGGCCCGCGGCCCCGTCGTGAAATCGGCCAGTGTCTCGGTAAGAAACGGATCTGGCTGACCAAGACGGCTCCGGTGGAGTGTTCGCAGGCGGCGGTAGGCGCCGCGGCGCGCGCGTGGGTTGCCGGCTTCTATGGCGTTGGCGATTCGCAGGGCGACTACGAGAATACGGTCGTAGAGGGGTTGGGGGATGTTTCGCATGGGGTTGCGAATGTGGTCAGTCGTGGAGCTGCCTATACAGTTGTGTTGCGGCGGTGCGGCTGAAACCCATTCCCACCCATGCCCTCCCCTTGAAGGGGAGGGTTTTTGTGCTTTTCGGGATGTCGGTTATCCGTCAAGGACGGCGCTTTGACTCGGTGGTTTTGGGGCGCGCTGTGTTCGCGGGTACCGCATCGCTGACCCCCCAAGGCTTCCCATCCGCATCGAGATACAACCTCTGCATCTCCTCCAACGTAAACGGCCTGGACCCGATACGCCCAAAGATCGCAATCTGATGCCCGGTCTCGTCGACACCGCGATCGCGCTCCAGCCCACGCGATAGCGACAACGCCGGCTTGGCCGTCTCGCGCCACGCAATCAGCTGCGGCTTCGGATCGGGGCTGAACCCATAGAACTTCGGCTGCGACTCGGGGCTGGTCAGCTGGATCACCTTGAGCCCGTTCTTGCCGTCGGCGACGTAGGCGAACAGCGAGGCATTCGTGGTGCCGACGACGACGTCGTTCGCGTCGTTGAGCTTCCCGCCGGCGTTGAACATCTCGTAGAGCTGCGGCTGTTCGGGCCGCGTGATGTCGACTATGGCGAGGCCTTCGGCGCCGTTGGCGATGTAGGCGTAGGTGCGGGCCAGGTGCAGCTTGCGCGGGTCGGACAGGCGCAGGAATGCGCCCGGCACTTCGCGCGCGTCGGCGGGCTTGGTCACGTCGATGACGTGCAGGCCGTCGGCGGCGGTGACGAAGGCGTAGCGGAACTGGACCTGCACGGCGCGCGCGTTGGCGATCGGTACGGTCGCGAGCACGCGCGGCTTCAGCGGGTCGTCCATGTCGAGCACGACGACGCCGTTGTTCGTGACGACGTAGAACGTGGTGCCGGCGATCGCGAGGTGCTTGGCGCCGGTCAGCACGCCGCCGTCGTTCCACGTGGCGGCGCGGGTCAGGAAGTTGTTGCGGAATTCGCCGTCGGCCAGCGTATCGATGTCGGTGACAATCAGGCCTTCTTCGGCGTCGGTGATGAACGCGTATTTGTAGATCGCGTGCATCGCCTGTTCCTGGTTGGCCTCGATCTTGCGCGCGTTCTGGTTGCGGGCGTAGGAGACGGGCTGGGTCGTGGCGAGCTGTACGCAGGTCGCGTTCTTGCTCGCGATGTGCGTGTCCTGGCCCAGGGGCGAGGAGGGCGCCGTGATGATGCGTTCGGAGAAGCCCTTGTTGGCGATGCTGGCGACGTCGTAGACGCGCATGCCCTTGGTGCCTTCGGCCACGTAGAGGTATTCGCCGCGTAGCTGGATGCATTGCGCGGTGCCGGCGTTGTGTTCGTAGGCTTCCTGCAGGCGCTGGCCGGCCTTCTGGTGGTTGGCGTACCAGTCGGGGTAGGCGTAGCGCTGCAGATAACTGCCGATGACGGCCTGCGGCTCGTCCCATTCGGTCACGCGGATGGCGCCGATTTCGCCGTCGCCGCCGACCCAGGCATTGAAGCCGACGAAGTCGACGAAGCGCGTGCCGAGCAGCAACGTTTGAGCCAGTATCGCGTTGTTGTCGTTGTCCTTGGACAGGTGGCAGTCGGTGCAGGTCTTGGTTTCGGTCTTGCGCTCGGTGTGCGGGTAGTGCGGCGCGAAGGCCTGCGAGGAGTAGCCGGCCGCGGACACGGGCGGCTGCTGGATGTAGATGCGTTCGCGGTTGATGTTGGTGGAGGACAGCACGAGCGCCGAGGACGAGCGCACCGGCGCGACCTTGTGGTCCTTGATGCCGCCGTGCACGCCGAGGAAGAACATGTCGTCGCGCGCGACCTGCGGGTTGTAGGTCGCGAAGTTGCGCGTGATGCCGCCTTCGTACTTGTGCCGCTCGGTCTGCGCGTTGGCCTGGATCGGCAGGTGGCAGCCGCCGCAGCTCGTGGTCCACGAGGTGTGGCAGGAATAGCAGAGCATCTTGTCTTCGCCGTGCGCGCGCTGGTCGAGCGGCACGTCGGCGCCGAAGGTCTGCTTGGCGGTGTCGCGCGACATCGCATGCGCGCGCGTGGCCTTCTCGTTGTAGTTCGGCGAGGCCGGGTTGGACACGTCCTTGGTCAGGCTCATGGTCCATTCCAGGCCCGGCGTCACGGCCGAGCGCTGGATCAGCTGGTCGCCGACCCATTCGAAGCGCTTCTTGCCGTCGGGGTTGCGGATCAGCGCGAGGTCATGGCCGGCCTTCGGTGCGGCCGGGCCCGAGGTCTTCAAGGTCGGCAACGCATCGACGGTGCCGTGGCAGTCCTGGCACTGGATCTCCACACCGCCCATGACTTCGGCCTTCAGATAGCCGTTGCCGTGCGCATCTTGAGAGAAATGGCAGTCCACGCACTGCATGCCGACGTCGACGTGGATCGACGACATATGCACGGCTTTCTTCCATTTCTCCGGATCGTTGTCGTCGATCTTTTCCTGCTTCGCGTCGAGCAGGTTGCCCTTGCGGTCGCGCGCGTAGATGCCGCGGAAGTTCCAGCCGTGGCCGTGGTAGTCGGCGAACTGGGTGTCCTTGAGCTGCGGATTGAGCAGCGATACGTCTTTCAGGAAATCGACGTCGCGCCACTTGCCGCGGATCGCCGCTTCCTCGGGATTGCGCGCGAGGGTCTTGAAGATTTCCTCGTCGTCCGGGTAGTGCTGCTTCTCCGGCCACATGAACGGTGCGTCGGACTCGTAGTCCCACATGGTGTAGCCGAGCATGGAGTTGATGAACATGTTCGGCTGATGCATGTGGCAGATCATGCATTGGCTGGTCGGGATCTGCCGCGTGAACTCGTGCTTGATCGGGTGGCCGGATTCGCCTTTCGGAATCGTCGGATCGACCTGCGCGCTCATGCCCATGTTGCCGTACTTCGCATGGATGGCCGAATGGCGCGGGTCGCGGTCGTTCGCGTAGATCACGTGGCACGCGGAGCAGCCCGAGGAGCGGAAGTCGCCGGGGTTGTCGTTGGTGCCGAGGAACCAGGTGAACGGATCGTTCAAGCGCGTCTTGTGGATGTTGAGTACCGGGATCGCGACGCGGCTGCCGGTGCCGGGACCGCGGTTGGACTGCTTGAGGTCCGGGCGGCCCGGTTCTTCCAGGCGCTGGATCGCGCCGGTTTCGCTCGGCACGCCGATTTCGGGGAACAGGTTGCCGATGTTGCGGCCGCCGCGCTCGAACACGCGGAACACGTCGGCCGGCGGCACGGTTTCCCAGGCTGGCATCGGGTTGATCTTCGGCAGGATGCCGGCGGCGTCCATGGCCGCGTCGTTCTCGATGCCGTTGGACACGGCGGCGGGCTTGCCGTCGCGCGTATAGGCTTCGCCGAGGATGGAATGCTTGTACGGCAGGATGCCGTTGTTGTACGCGGCCGCGCCCCAGAACATCGCGGCGTTGGCCATCAGGCTCTTTTCGGCCTGCTGGATCAGCGGCAGATGGCAGGCGCCGCAGCTCTCGCGTGCGATGCGCAGGTCGCCGGGGTTGATGAAGCGCGCGAACTCGGGGGCTTCCTGCGTCAGATGCGTATAGCTGCGCGGCGGGTTCGCGCTGTTCGGCCAGCGCTCGGGGTATTGCGGCAGCACGTGCGCCTTGTCCATCGCGGCGATGTAGCCGGCGCTGTAGTTGCGCGGTGCGCCGCCGCCGGCGGTGTCGGAGTAGGGGATGTCGGCGTGCTTGTCGCCGTTCTTGCCGGGCGCGGCGCTTTCGGCGACGGCGGGGTTGCTGCCGAACACGGTCGGGTCGCCGCCGTGGCAGTCGGTACAGCCGAGCACGACGGCCGGGCTCGCGTGCATGGTCTTGCGGTCGGACGCGGTATGGCAGGACACGCAGCCAGCGGATTTCGCATCGGCCTGTTCCCAGGTCTGGAAGGCCGGCGCGGGCGGGGCGGTGACGTAGGTGCGTTCGACTTTTTCGGGTTCGCCGGAGGCGTGGGTGAGGGTGGGGCTCAGGAGTGCGAGGAGCGTGGCTGTTGCTATGGCCAGGAATGAGCGATGCGAGGACGGTTTGTCGGCGCGCTTTGTCTTGAAGTCAAAGGCAAACCCATCCCCACCCATGCCCTCCCCTTGAAGGGGAGGGTTTGCAATGGCGCGCTTCGGCTGAAGGTACGGAACCGATGCGGCGCGCTTCGCTTCTAGTGGCCGGCTCGACGGGTTTCGCCACGCCCCGAGAGAAAAGCGTGAAAAACCCTCCCCTTCAAGGGGAGGGCATGGGTGGGGATGGGTTTCGCCGTCGCTCACCACCACCCGCCGAGACGCAGCAACATCACGCCCACCCGTGATCGAAAAAATCCCGACCGTCTTCCCCATGGCAGTCACCTCAGTAGGTCAGGATCAGATTGCCGAGCACCGTGTAGTACAGCGACTTCTGGTCGCCGTAGAGATCCTTGAAGCCGGACCCCGGCACCAGCGCCGCGCCGGACAGGCGCAGCACGGCGTTCTGTGTCGCGAACGGGCGCCAGATCCAGGCGACCGAGACGTCGGTGCCGATGTGGCGGCCGATGCCGGCTTGGTTGCGCGCGGTCTCGAGGATCTCGGTCTTGTCGAACCAGAGTTCGTTGAGGTTGCCGGACAGGCGCGACTGCGGCGTCAGGTCGAAATCGGCGCCGATGCCGACCAGGCGCAGGCCGGGATTGTCGAAGTTCGACTGGCCCTGTTCCTTGGACGGACGCAGGTCCGGCAGCAGGCCGTTGCGCTGCGAGATGGCCACGCCGCCGCCGCCGATCAGCGGCACGTTCTGGCGGATCCAGTAGCTCGTGTCGGCGCCGGCGAAGATGGGGTTTTCAAAGACCGCGTCGTAGCCGGTCGAGCGGTCGTCGAACGGATCGTCGTCGCCGCTGGCGTAGGCGGCCGACAGGCGCGCGCGGATCCAGTCGAAGTCCATCGACGCTTCGGCCGCAAGGAAGCCCGCGCGGATGTCGGTGCCCTGCGCAATGAACACGCCGGCCGACTGGTCGCCGATCGCGTAGTAGGCCGATACGGTCAGGTTGACGCGGCCGATGTGCCCGTCGCCGTTGTAGCCCAGATACGTCACGTCGTACTCGCGCGGCGCTTCGCGGCCGATCGCCGCGGGTCGCACGATGAAGCCGTTGGAATCGTAGAACGGCGTGGTCTCGCGGTTGCGGTTGTGCAGTATCGTCGCCTGCGAGGTGAAGCCGCGGAACGGGAAGTCCTGCCGATAGAGATTGGCGACAAAGATGTCGTCCTTGCGCAGGCCCTCGGTCACGTCGTTGAGGCCCGAGTTCAGGTCCTTCTCCAGGCGCCGGAACCAGGCCAGGTTGTACTGCCAGCGGTTGGAGTCGCGCGTGCCGAAGAAGCGGATGCCGGGCTGGTTGTCCTGGAACAGGAAACCGCGGAAGTCGCTCGAGAACGGCTGTATGCCGACGCGCAGGTCGTCGAAGTCGTAGCGCGGGCGTTCGCTGGAATAGTCCCAGGTGAAGAACAGCTCCTGCAGGCCGACGAAGCCGTCGTCGCGCGTCTCGCCGAAGGTCGGATCGACCGTCAGCGCGCGCGTTTCCTCGGTGTGCACGCGGTTGTAGTTGAAGGCCAGGGTGGCCTTGAACTCGTATTCGGGCGGCTTGAACGTGGTGTCGCCCTTGTAATAGACCGCGCTCGCGATGAAGGTCTGCGCGGCGATCAGCTGGTTCACGTCGCCGAGGGTGTCGTTCGTGCCGGGTTCGCTCGGCGCCTGCGGCGCGGCCGGCGTGGGGATGCTGCGCGGCTCGATCAGGGTGTCGGACACGCCGAGCAGGTTCAGGAACCAGTCCTTGCCGTGGATCGGCTTGTCGGCCTTGAGCGTGTTCTGGTTGTACGGGTCGTACCACGGATGCTTGAAGCCGAGCGCTTCCATGATGCGCCAGCGGTCGGGCACCGGGATGAACTCGCCGGCCTGGTCGACCGGCGCCGGATCGACGTTGTCGGGGTTCTGCAGCGCCTCGGGTGTCCAGCGCTCGTACGGATGGCCGGGCCGGCGGCGCGGAATTTCCGAGGCCAGCGGATCGTAGGTCGGCGCGGGCAGCAGCTGGGTCAGTTCCAGCCAGTGCAGGCCGATCGCGCTCGTGTCGGCGTGGGCGGCCGCCGGCGCGAACGCCGCGGCGAGAGTCAGGACCAGCGGACGCAGGCGGAGTCGGCGCATGTCACTTGCCCTCGCAGACGTACTGCGCGGTGGAATCGAGGAACGGCGATTGCGGGCACTGCACGTAGGACAGGCGCGCGCCCAGCGGCACGAGGCGGTCGGCGCGCAGCGCGATCGACGCGTTGCCGACGCCGGTGTTCAGGCTGGAGCCGGCGTTGTGCAGGCCGAGGAAGGCGACGAGGTCGCTCTGGTCGGTGCCGTCGCCCGAGGCCGCGACACCGCCGATCAGGGTGTTGCCGCGATAGATCGGGAAGCCGCCGCCGAACAGGGTCATGCCGTTGGGCAGGCGCGGGATGCCGGTGCAGTTCGTGCCGACGTCGGCGAGCGGCGTCGGATTGCCCGGCGTCGGCGCCGGCACGAGCGGGTTGCCGTCGAGCGTCAGCGCGAGGCCCTTCTGGTTCAGGTAGAACGCTACGTGATTGGCGATCTGGTTGTAGACGAGATCGAGCTCGAGGCCGTCCTGGAACGGACTCCAGCGATCGAACGGCAGGCTCAGCGGACCCGGCGGCGTGCCCGGCACGCCGTCCGGATAGAACGGCCTCGACAGATTGCCTATCGTGCGCAGCGAATACGCGGTCTGGCCGTCGCTCCAGGCGGTCGGCAGGCCGAGGAAATTGCGCAGCTGGCCGACGTAGGCGTTCGGCGCGCTCTGGGCGACCGTGAACAGGTCGAGCTGGTTGCCGGTGGGCACGCCGGCGCGCAGGTAGCGCGCGTTGCCCGTGGTCGCGATGTCGGTTGCGGTGAAGGTGCCCGAGAAGAACGCGGCCGTGCGCGCCTTCTGCGTGGTCACGTCGACGGCGTCGACGAGCGCGTCGCGCGAGCGGGCCAGCGCGAGCACGACGCCGTTCGTGTCGACGACGACGACGGTCTCGCCGGCGCGCGAGCCGAGCGGCTTGCGTACCTGCGCACGCGTGCGCGCGGCGACCTTGAGCGCTTCCTGCACGATCGTGCGGACTTCGTTCTGGGTCAGCGCGGCCGTGCCGTCGGTGCCGGCGCGCGGCGGATAGCGGTTGGTGCCGGTGCCGTCGTCGAGCACGAACGCGTCGAGACCCGGATAGTCGGTCGTGTCCGGGCGTATGCCCGATTCGACGGTGCCGAGCGCGAGGCCGCGCAGCACGACCGGCTCCGCATAGCCCGGCATGCGCAGCAGCGCGCCGTCGGCGGCGGTCAGGTTCGCGAAGGCCGGCGCCGTGGCCGGGTCGCGCGCGAGGTCGGAAAATTCCACATCGGTAAAACGCAGGCTCAGGCCGCCGGCCGTGATGCGGTCGGCGCGGCGGTCCTGCGGGGCGGCGAAGCCATACGTCGCGGCCAGCGCGACGTATTCGTCGAGATTGCGGTCGCGGTCGCCGGCGTTGTCGTCGAGGCTGTAGAACGGATCGGCGCCGGCCGCGGCGACCGCGCCGACCGGCACGCCGGCCTTGTACAGCGGAATGCCGCCGGGATCGGGCGACAGGCCGATCGGCGAGCGGTGCGGGCCCGCGTTCGTGCCGCTGCCCGCAAAGCGCGCGCTGATGTCCGAGCACGGCAGCTGCGAGAACTGCACGCCGAACAGCGGACCCGAAGGCGCGGTGCGGTCGCCCGGGTTGAAATGCTCCTGCGCGATCTGGCCGGCCGTGCGCGAGGTGAACGCGTTGCCTTCGGAGGAGAAGTAGACCGAGGTCAGCGCCTTGGCCAGGGCCGCGAATTCGGCCGGCACGTCGAGGCCTTCGAGGCCGCCGGTGACGGCGCGGCCCGAGCTGACGCGGACGAACGGGGGCGCGCCGGCCATCGCGTAGGCCGCGAGCACGTTGCCGACGCGGTCGACGACGACGAACGTGGCCGGCTTGCCCTGGGCGCGCGCCTCGGCCACGCCCTGGGCGATGACCTTGCGCACGTCGTCCTCGGTCAGGAAGGACTGGGCATTGCCGCAGTTGCCGCTGCAGCCCGAGTCCACGGTGCCCGGATTGGTCGGCGGCGGTGCCGTCCCGACGGTGCTGCCGGAGTTGCTGCCGCCGCTACAGGCGGTCAGGGCCAGGCAAAAGCCGGCCAGCATCCAGCGAAACGGCGCGCTCCCCATCGCAGCATCCTCCGAGTGGGCAGGACGCGAGGCGCCTGCTCAGTGCTCATCAGTGTTTCCCCGCGGCGATGGTAACCCAGGACGCCGCCGGTTTGACGCCGTTTCCCCTGCGTTATCAGCGATGTCAGCTTTCCTGCTCGTCTTGCGTATCTGGTCCGAATGCGCGGCGGACCGTCCGCCGCCGGCAGGCCGGCGCAGGACGCCCGATGCAGGGCCCGGGCCCGGCCACGGCAGCGCCGCCGTCGATGCTGCGGCGCACCCATTCGCCGGCGCTTGGCAGCGGCCGCGCGCATTGCCATCGCCTTCACGCCGCCTGCGCCGCAATGGCCCGGCTCCGCCGCCGCGGAGCCCAGTGCGGCCCCGTCCAGCGGCCTATGGACCTCGTCGCCGGCTTTGTTATGGTCGGGAGGTCCGCCGGTCCGAAAGCTCCGCACAGGAACGGGAAGGATCCTCGCCGGTGCTCGTACCGGCCGGATCGCGGATGACGAAGGGTGCGAAGCACGTCCGGCCTGCGGCCCGGCGCGTCTTCTTGCGTTGCGGAAATTAACTAGTCCACTTTTGTATTCCGGGGGTATATCGATCATGCGAACCACTGTATTGCGCCAGCGGACCGCGCTCGTCGCGGCGATCGCTGCCGTCGTGTTCAGCGCCGGCGCGTCGGCCGGCCATTTCGGCGAGGCGGAGAACTTCGCCTCGAGCGCGCCGCGCGCGGCCAGCGACAGCGCCGCCCGCTCGCGCTTCATCATCGGGTTCAAGGACGCGCCGCTGGCCCTGGCCGCCGGCATTCCGCGCCAGGAGAACCGGCGCATCGCGCTCGAGTCGATGCCGGCGCAGAGCTACGTCGCGCAGCTCGCGGCGCGCCAGGACCAGTTCCTCGCCGAGGCCTCGCAGCTGCTCGGCCGCGACGTGCCGGCGCTGATGCGCTTCCAGCACGCCTACAACGGCGTCGTGCTCGAACTGACCGACGACGAAGCCGGCCTGCTGCGCGCGCATCCGTCCGTCGTCCGCGTCGAGGCCGAGCAGCTGCTGCCGCTCAACACCGACCGCGGTCCGACCATGATCAACGCGCCGGCCGTCTGGGACGGCAGCGGCACGCTCGGCAATCTCGCGACCAAGGGCGAGGGCGTGGTCATCGGCGTCATCGACAGCGGCCTCAATGTCGCCAGCGACGCCTACGCGGCGATGGGCAGCGACGGCTACGCGCACGTCAACCCGCTCGGACCGGGCAGCTACCTCGGCTGGTGCAATCCGTCCAATCCGAACCACGTCGCCGGCCGCGACGTCTGCAACGACAAGCTGATCGGCGGCTGGGACTTCATGGACGCGCTGGCGGCCTCGCCGAACGTCGAGGCGCGCGGCTTCGAGGACGAGGGCGGCCATGGCTCGCACACCTCCAGCACTGCGGCCGGCAACGCACGGCAGGTCACGTTCAACGGCATCACGCGCAACGTCTCGGGTGTCGCGCCGCACGCCAACCTCGTGATCTACGACGCCTGCTACACGAGCTCCAGCGGCGGCCTGTGCCCGACCACGGCCACCACGGCCTCGGCCAACCAGGCCGTCGCCGACGGCGTCGTCGACGTGCTGAGCTTCTCGATCGGCGGCGGCACCTCGCCGTGGACCGACACGACCTCGCAGGCCTTCCTGGCCGCGCAGAACGCCGGCATCATCGTTTCCGCATCGGCCGGCAACTCGGGCCCGACGCCGGCCACGCTCGGCCACGTCGAGCCCTGGACGATCACGGTCGGCGGCACCATGCACGACCGCGTGTTCGGCTTCAATTTCAACCTGACCGGCCCGGGCTCGCCGCCGGCCAACACGCAGAACATCACCGTGCGTCCGGGCGCCGCGCCGATCGCGTCGGCCACGCTGACCGCGCCGATCATTCCGAGCCCGAACTTCGCCAACGGCGCGACCGACGGCTGCACGGCGTTTCCGGCCGACACGTTCCGGCGCGGCGGCATCTCGGGCATCGCGGTGCTGCACCTGGACGCGGTGACCAGCAGCTGCGCGAGCGGCGCGCGGCGCACGGCGGCGCTGAACGCGGGCGCGGCCGGCGTGATCTTCGTCGACGTCGCGCCGCTGAACCTCGGCGCGAGCGGCACGAGCTATTCCATGCTGATGCGCGACTGGAACAACGTCGCCGCGCACATCGCGACCGATCCGTCCAACGCGAACGCGTCGATCGCCGTGCCGCTGAACGTCGGTCCCGGCGCGCCGGATGCGGTCTACTACTCGACCTCGCGCGGCCCGAGCCCGATCAGCCTGCTCAAGCCCGACCTCGCCGCGCCCGGCGTGGAGATCCTCGCGGCCTACACGCGCTGGGTCGCCGCGGCGCCGGCGCCGTTCGGCGGCGCGGTGAACACGGCGAACAACAACATCGCCAACGTGCTGAGCGGCACGTCGATGGCGGCGCCGCACGTCGCCGGCGCGGCCGCGCTGCTGCGCGCGCTGAACCGCTCGTGGACCCCGGCGCAGGTGAAGTCGGCGCTGACGACGACGGCCAGGCCCGACCTCATGGAAGTCGACGGCGTGACGCCGACGACGCCGTTCGCGACCGGCGCCGGCCGCATCGACGTGGCCCGCGCGAGCAAGGCCGGCCTGATCCTCGACGAAAGCGCCGCGAACTACGTAGCGGCCAATCCGGCCGCCGGCGGCAACCCGTCGCAGCTGAACATCGCGAGCTTCCAGAACCTGTCCTGCGTCGGCACCTGCACGTTCCCGCGCACGTTCAAGAGCACGCGCACGGCGCCGGTGACCTGGACCGCGACCGTCAGCGGCTTCCCGGCCGGCGCGGTGACCCTGGCCCCGGCTTCGTTCACCGTGGCCAATGCGGGCACGCAGGCGGTCACGTTGTCGGCAGATTCGCTGCAGCTGCCCGACGGCCAGACCGTGTTCGGCGAAGTCGTGCTGACGCCGAGCAATCCGGCGATCCCGGTCTCGCGCATGCCGGTCGCGCTGCGCAAGGCGCTGCCGGAAATCGACGTGTCGCCGACCTCGCTGAGCGCGAGCGTGCCGGCCGGCCAGTCGGTCACGCGCAACCTGACCGTGGCCAACCTCGGCAACCCGAGCGTGGTCTGGGACATCGACACGTCCGGCACGGCGCAGTCCAACCTGCTGCGCCAGGCCTTCGACGGCGTCCGCGGCAATGCGTCGGACTTCTTCATCGGGTCCAACGGCGGCTTCTACCAGGCGGAAGACTTCATTTCGCCGGACAACGCCACCTTGCGCAGCATCGACGTCGAAGGCTTCATGACCGGCACCGGCGGCACCCTGCAGGCCACGGCCACGCAGATCACGTTCAAGCTGTACGCCGATGCGGCCGGCATGCCGGCCGGCCATCCGGAAGCCGGCACGGGCGGCGAGCTGTATTCGTGCACGCGCACGCCGAGCGGCGTGAACAGCGCGGGCCTGACGTTCCGTTCCACCGACGGCGCGCTGTTCGGCCTCAACGTCAACGACGCCGCGGCGGCGGGCTGCCCGGCGCCGCCGGCGCTGACGGCCGGCGTGCGCTACTGGGCGCTGGCCTATCCGACCGTGCCCGGCACGAGCTCGTCGCGCCGCTGGATCCTCGGCCGCGCGACGACGCACAACGGCCTGCCCGGCATGTCGCTGACCTCGACCGCGCTCGGCGGTACGGCGACCTGGACCGCGCTCGCGCCGGTGGCCGGTCCGCCGGCGTCGCTGGAATCGCTCGCGGTCAGCGTCACGACCAACGTGACCTGCGGCGCGCCGTGGCTCAGCGCATCGCCGAACGCCGGCAACCTCGGTGTCGGCGGTTCGGACACGGCGGTCGTCACGGCCGATGCGTCCGCGCTCGCGATCGGCAACTACCGCGGCTTCGTCTGCGTCGACAGCAACGGCACCGATGCGGATGAACCCAAGACCGCCGTGCTGTTCTCGCTCGACGTGAACGACCGCATCTTCGCCAGCGGCTTCGAAGCGCCGGCGCCGTAGCGCGGACGCGCGCCGGCGTCGCTGCCGGCGCGGCTTTCCGGGCCGACCGTCTTCGGACGGTCGGCTTTTTTTTGTGGGCGCGTGTCCGGCCCGCGCGGTGCGGGCCGGAACGTGCGGGCCTGCGGTGCTGCGCGAATGGTGCGTCGCGCGGGTTGCCGGCAAGCCGCCGGCGAAACGCAACGTCACGGTGTCAGGGGCGGCGTCGAGGTGCCGAGGCGTTGCCAGAGCAACTCGCCGGCCCGGATGCCGAGCGCGAAGCCACCCACCAGGAACGGCACGCTTCCAAACAGGCAGACGGCGTGGACGACTCGGTCGAATGGCCGGAAGAAAAACGGGGCCGGTTTCCTCGGTCGCTTCGATTCGTGATGGAGACCGGCCTCAAAGCTTGTTCAAGCTCAACGTCGTCGACTGATGGTAGCGATGGCAGTCCACGCAGGTGCTCGCGACCTTGCTGCCGCCGTTGGCGCCGGCATGGCACTGGCGGCAGTTCGCGATGTCGGGGATCAGCAGGTCGCTGGCGCTCTTGGATTCGGCGGCCTTGTGGCAGTCCTTGCAGTCCATCGTCGAGTGCTTGGCGTGCGTGAACTTCGCTTCGCCGTACCAGATGCCCGAGACGCGCACGGGCGCGATCTGCCAGCCCGATCCCGGTGCGGCGCCCGCGGCGGCCGGCCGCGTGACCGTGTGGCAGGTCACGCAGGCGCGGCCGGTGAAGACGCTGTCGGCGACCTGGCGCGACTTGTCGCGGGCCCAGCTCAGCGCCTCGATGGTCTGCTGCTGGCTCAGCGGCGGGTCGCCGGGACGGCGTCGCTGCTGCACGAAGCCCGGCGCGCTGGTTTCGGTGTAGCCGCCTTCGAGCGCGCGCCTGGCGTAGTAGTCGTCGAGCATGTAGACGACCTCGGCGACCTTCGCGTGCGGCACCTGGCGGTCGGGCGCGAACGTGTCGAAGCCGAGCGTATGGCAGTCATGGCACATGCTCTCGAAGTCGACCGGCTTCATCGCGAGGCCGCCGGCATCGGGCTGGTGGCAGCTCGCGCAGGTCAGCGTGCGGCGGCCCGACGGCGCGTTGAGATCGGGCTTCAGATGCTTGGCATGGTCGAACTTCAGGCCTGAGTTTTCCTTGAGCCCGGCGGTCAGGGTCGTCAGCTGCGGCGCGAAGCGGCCGTTCGCGTCCCAGGCCGGCAGGCGCACGCGGAATTCCGGATGGGTCTTGCCGAAGTCGCGCGCGTCGGCGAGCGCGCTCGCGTTCTGCGTGCGCGCCGCCAGGTCGGTATGGCAGTCGGCGCAGAGCTTCTGGTCGGTGTTGACCATGCCGTCGAGGCCGAGGTGATCCTGATGGCAGCTGCCGCAGCGCGCCTCGCCGAGCTGGGGCAGGTTGAAGCGCGCCGGGTCCGCGTGCGCGGCCATCTTCGTATGGCAGCTCGTGCAGGCCGTGTCGCGCACGGTCAGGAACGGCGTCCGGTGGCATTGCTTGCAGTCGTCGCCGAAGAAGCGGTGCGCCGCGTCGAGCGGGCCCGGATTCCAGCTCGCCGTCGTCGGCAGGCCGACGTGGCCCATGAACTTGCCGAGGGCCGGCACGAAATGCGTCGCGGCCGGCAGCAGCAGGCCGAAGCCGAGCACGAGCAGGAACAGGATCCACGACGGCGCGCGCTTGCCGAGCCAGGTTTCCTTGAGCGAGGTCGGCTTTGCACGCTTGGCCTTGGCGGCCTCCTGTTCGGTCTTGTCGAGCGTGGAGATCTCGACCGCGGCCTCGAAATCGCGCGGCGGATCGAGCAGCACGATGCGCGTGGAGGCGATCTCGACGACCGCGCCGGCGCCGACGTTGGTCGAGTAGGTCAGCTCGCCGTTGACGCGGATGCCGGCCAGGATCAGCGACTCGACCGTGTAGCGGCCCGGGCTGGTCGAGGTCACGCGCGCATGGTTCAGCGCGGCGCGGATGTCCGACAGGAAGATCGCCTGGTCGGCGGCGCGGCCGATCGACAGCACGTCGCCGAAGTGCACGTCCTCCTCGTACGAGACGGCGCCCTTGCCCTGCTTGAGTACCCGACGGATCAGCCAGCGCATGCGTTCGGTCTCCGCCTACCAGTAGAAAAACACGGACACGACGTGGGCGAACAGGGCGGCCACGGTCGCGAAGGACAGCGGCACGTGGATGTACAGCCAGACCTCCATGAGCGCCTGGTACTGGATGTCGCGCGCGACGCGCGAGGCCAGCACCTTCTTGCGCGAGAGCAGGTCGATGAGCTTGCGCAGCGCCTCGGCCTGGCGGTCGTTCGTGCCGCTGGCGAGGAAGTCGACCATCGCGAAGATGGTCTGGCCGGACTTCGCGCCGCCGGCCGCGGCCTGCGATTTCTCGCGCGCCTCCAGCGCCGCGCGGATGCCGGCCAGCGCCGCGTCGGAATCGTCGCGCGCGCGCAGCTGGGCCAGCACGCCGCCGCCCAGGCGCGTGTTCTGGATCGAACGCAGCACGATGCCGTGGACCTTGGGGTCGATGCCGTCGGCCAGCGCGAGCGCGTTCTGGTCGAGCTCGCCGATTTCCTCGAGCATCGCGCTGCGCGTCGCGCTCTCGCGGTTGCGCGTCATCAGGGTCGGGTAGCGCAGATAGCAGTAGACCCCGAAGAAGCCCGAGACGATCACGAGCAGCATCAGCACGAGAAAGAAGGTGTGCAGGTTCCAGCCGACCTGGAAGCCCGCGTGCAGCAGCGCGATCAGGATCAGCGCCGTGCCGAGGTAGACGTGCGCCGACAGCCAGCCGCGCAGGTTCGAGGTGCCCGAGTACGAACGCTTGCGGATGCCGAAGAACATCAGCCAGAGGATCAGCAGCCCCGCGATCGTGCCGAGGGTGTAGCCGAGCCAGGTGCCGCCGTTCGGCGGCACGGCCGGCGAGTGCAGCGCGTAGGCGAGCAGCGAGACCAGCGACAGCGCGAGCGCTATCCAGAGCCAGCGCGATCCCGCGTGATTGAGTATGGATTCGTGGCGCGCGTTCATGCGCTGTCCCTGTGCGATCGGGCGTTGAAGGTCGCGTACTGCGATGGCTTTGGGTGGCGGTATCGCGGCGGCGCATCGATCCTCTCCCCCAAGCTTGCTTGGGTGAGCGGGGTGCCGTTCGGAACCGAAGGTTCTGGCGCCCCCGGACGTTCCGACTGCCGTCCGGGGAGAGGGAGCGTTGTGTCTGTCTTTCCGATCTGGCCCGGTGGAACAACGGGCCGGACTGCGCCTGGCCGCAGCGACGGGCCGGACGGCCGAGGCGGCGGGCTCACGCCTCGTCCTCCGGAAACCGGCGCGCGAGCCGCGCGCGGACGCGGCGCAGGCCGTAGATGCCGATGCCGAGAAACGTCACGGCGCCGGTTGCCGTTGCCGCGACCCATTTCCAGTAGCGAGCCGGTTCCTCGTGCCGCAGGATCACGACGGGAGGGCCCTTGCCGCCGTGGAACACGGCGCCGAAGCCGAGCTGCGCGACGAGGACGAGCAACAGGAATCCGCCGGCGATGCAGCAGGTCCAATAGCGGTCGAGAGGCCGTTGCGCCGCCTGTTCGTCGCGTTCGCGCAGCAGGCGCCGCGTCTGTCGCTTGCGCAGCAGCACCGGATCGACGGACGGTGCCGGATAGAACGTGCGTCCGCACTGCGTGCAGGCACGCCGGCTCCAGTCGGGCGCCGTCTGTTCGGTCTGGCAATGCGGGCAGGTCGCGCGCGCGTCGCTCATCGGGAGCCGCTCCGCGCACGTCAGCGCCGGCTCTGCGCATACGCCGGAAATTCCTCCGGCGAGATGCGGATGGCCGCGCCGGTCGGGCAGGCGCGCACGCAGGCGGGACCGCCTTTTTCATCCTTGCACATGTCGCATTTGACGGCCTTCTTTTCCTTGGGCTCCTTGCTCTTCTTCTTCGCGTCGTAGGGCGCTTCGCCCGGGCCCGGCCCGAGGCCGAACAGCAGCCAGCTCAGCAGGCCCGGCTTCTTCGGCGGCTTGGTCGCCATGTGGATGACGCCGTAGGGGCAGTTGCGTTCGCAGTTGCCGCAGCCGATGCAGTTGTCGGCAATGTAGACCTCGCCGTTCGGCGCGCGGCGCAGCGCGTCGGGCGGGCAATCCTTCATGCAGTGCGGATGCTCGCAGTGCCGGCACGAGGTCGGCACGTGCACGCTCGCATAGGTCGGGCCGGCCTCGCGGTCCAGGCGCGAGGTGCCGCCGTGGGTCTCGGCGCAGGCCTTCTCGCAGTTGTCGCAGCGCACGCAGAGCGACTCGTCGATCAGCAGGATGTCGGTCGCTTCGCCGGCGCCCTGGGCGAGCAGGAACTGGATGATGTCGCCGCCGGCCGGCAGCGCCTGCATGGCCAGGTTCGACGCGGCGCGCTGGCGGTATTCGGCCTGCAGGCGCAGCTTGAGCACGGGCATGCGGTTGACGAGCTTCTTGAAGCTCTCGCCGTCCAGGCGCACGGTCTCGGTCGCGATCGCCGCGCGCGCCGTGGCCGAACGGCGCGACTCGCCGAGCAGCGCCATCTCGCCGACGTAGTTGCCGGCCGGCACGTAGGACAGCACGACTTCCTTGCCGGCGATGTTGCGCGAGATCGTCAGCGAGCCCACGCGCACGAGGTGCAGGCAGTCGCCGACCTCGCCTTCGTTGAACAGGATGTCGCCGGCGGCGAACTTCTGCAGGGTGGCGCCGGCGACCATGTCCTTGAGCTGCGCGGCCGTGGCTTCGGGCGCGAAGCGCGACTGGATCGCGCGCAGGATGAACACCTCGTCGATCTCGCGCTTGACCGCGGCGACCGAATTGATCAGCCGGTTCATCGAGCGCCGCGGCGTCTCGATCAGCACGCAGCCGTTGCCGGCCGTGACCGTGGCCGAGCGGCGCCGGCCCGAGATCAGGCCCATCTCGCCGAAGAACTCGCCGCGGCCGAGCGTGATGAACTGCTTGCCGTCTTCGTCGAGCGCGATGCGCACTTCGCCCTCGACGATGGAATAGAAGCTGTTGGTGTAGTCGTTGCGGCGGAACACGATATCGCCGGGCTTGGGCGTGCGCAGGTCCGAGTCGAGCATGAACTCGCGCAGCTGCAGCGGCGTGATGTGCGACAGCACGCGCACGTTCTGCTGGATGCGCGCGAGCGTGTCGTCGACGGAGCGGAAGCCCGGCATCGCGCCGAGCTTGGCCTTCAGCAGCGGCTCGTCGGCCGGCTCCACGCGCTCGCCGCGGATGTACTCGACGACTTCGTAGCCCTGGTTCATCGCCTGCTTGATCAGCGGATAACCGCCGAGCGCGCCGACGATGTAGAGGCCCTTGACGTTGGATTCGTACTGCGGGCTGATGGCCGGCACGGCGGCCGGGTCCTTGCTCGGAAACGTCACGCCGCAGGCTTCGACGAAGCTGCGCGGCGCGGTCGCGCCGAGGCGGCCGATCACGCGGTCGATCAGCAACTGGGCCTTGCCGTTGGGGGTGGACAGGATCAGGCGGCCCTTCTTGCGGCCGACGCTGAGCGCGTCGACGCGTTCGGGCGCGGCGTTGTAGTAGCACTCGATCGCGCCGTCCTCGATGGCCTTGAGGATGGCCGCCTCGTTGCCTTTCTTGGCGCGGGCGAATTCGTCGCGGCGATTGACGATGACGACGTTGTTCTGTTTCGCGAGCGCGACCGCGTTCTCGATCGCCGCATCGCCGGCGCCGACGACGACGATGGTCTCGCCTTCGTATTCGTCCGGATCGTCGAGCTGGTACTGCACGAACGGCAGGTCTTCGCCGGGCACGCCGAGCTTGCGGATGTTGCCCTGCAGGCCGATGCCGAGCACGACGAATTGCGCCTCGATCGTCGCGCCGTTGGCGCACTTGAGCTCGAAGCTGCCGTCCTCGCGCTTCTTTATCGCGCTGACTTCGTGGCCGTGGCGCACGTTGATCTTGAGCCGCGCGGCGGCTTCGTCCCAGGCGCCGAGGATGCTCTCGCGCGAGCCGGCCTTGAACGGCACGGGCGAACGCAGCGGCAGTATCCCTGGCTCGTCCATGACGAACTTGCCCTTCTGGTAGCGGTAGATCGTGTTGGACAGGTGCGGCTCGGCTTCGAGCAGCACGTGCGACTCGCCGCGCTCGGCCGCGCGGGCGGCGGCCGACAGGCCGCCCGGACCGGAACCGACGATGGCTATCCGGAAACGCTCGCTCATTCCTTCCTCGCTGGGCCGGCCTCGCGGCCGCCGGGCTGTCGTTGCGGGAGCGCGCCGCCGCGGACGGCGGCCGGAGGCGGTGCCGTCGGCTCCGCTTCCTGCGCAGCGACTGTAACGCATCGCCGGGCCGATTCATGACAGGAAAGCGCGCCGGCCGGCATACTCGGCCGCGGCGCGAATGGAGACCGGTATCTTCCGAACGATCGACGTTTCTGCTTTCGCCGTCGGAGCCCCCTTGAGTCAAGGGGGCGGCCGAAGGCCCGCGACGCGGGCCGTCGGCGGGGTTGTGGGGGTGAGCGGCACGTCGAAAGAGGCGTGCTGCGGACGCGGGTTCGGTCCTTACTGAGAGACGCGGGGATGCGGCATGTGGAACGGCTGACGGCGGTGGCGGAAACGGTGGCGCGCATCCTGGCCCATGGCGGCGGCCAGCTGCGCCTGGCCGCACCGCTGGGGCTGGGCAAGCCCAACGTGCTGCTCAATGCGCTGTACGAGGCCGTCGTCGCCGACGAGCGCCAGTCGCTGCACGTCTTCACCGCCCTGTCGCTGCTGCGGCCCAAGGCGGGGTCGGAGCTCGAACGGCGCTTCCTGCAGCCGTTCGTCGAGCGTCATTTCGGCGCCGACTATCCGGACCTCGCCTACGCGGTCGCGCTGCGCGACGGCACCTTGCCGGCGCGCGTGCGAGTCAGCGAGTTCTACCTGCAGTCCGGCGCGTTGCTGCGCAACGACCGCGCCCAGCGCGAGTATGCGAGCCTCAACTACACCCACGTCGCGCGCGATCTCGCCGGCGCCGGCATCAACGTCGTCGTGCAGCTCGTCGCGCGCCGCGTCGACGGCGGCCGCGAGCGCCTGAGCCTGGCCAGCAATCCCGACGTGACCCAGGATCTGCTCGACGAGATGGCCTCGGCCGGCAAGCCGCGGCCGCTCGTCGTCGGCGTGGTGCATCCGCGCCTGCCGTTCGTCGCGAACGAGGCCGAGGTCAACGCGGATTTCTTCGACCTGCTGCTCGACGACCCGGCCTGCGACCACGTGCTGTTCGCGCTGCCGCGCGAGCCGGTCAGCGCGGCCGAGTTCGCGCTCGGCCTGCACGCGAGCAGCCTGGTGCGCGACGGCGGCACCTTGCAGATCGGCATCGGCGCGCTGTCGGACGCCGTCGTGCACGCGCTGCTGCTGCGCCAGCGCAACAACGAGGCCTATCGCGGCGCGCTCGAGGCGGTCGGCGGCGCGGGGCCGCTCGCGGCGGCGGTCGGCGGGCTCGGGCCGTTCGTGCACGGCCTCTACGGCGCGAGCGAGATGGTCATGGACGGCTTCATGCACCTGGCCAAGGGCGGCGTGCTCAAGCGCCGCGTGTACGACGACTTCGCGATCGAACAGGCCCTGGCCGAAGGCCTGATCGGCGACACCCTGCGCACCGGCGACGTCGAGCGGCTGTATGCGGCCGGTGCCTTGCCGGCGCTGATCCATCTGCCGGAGCTCGCGCGGCTCGTGCGCTGCGGCCTGCTGCCCGAGGGCAGCCGCATCGAGGCCGAGCAGGTGCTGCTGCCCGACGGCACGGCCGTGCCCTGCGACCAGCGCGAGATGAGCGCGCGCGCCGCACTGGGTCGCGCCATGACCGGCCGCCGCCTGCGCGACGGGCGCTACCTGCGCGGCGCGTTCTTCCTCGGCTCGGCCGAGTTCTACCGCTGGCTGGCCAGCCTGGACGGCGACGACTTCGACGGGCTGTCGATGACGCGCGTGTCGGACATCAACCAGCTCTACGGCGGCCGCGAGACCCTCGACGCGCTGCAGCGCCGCGACGGCCGCTTCTTCAATACCTGCATGATGGCCACCGCGCTCGGCGCGGCCGTGTCCGACGCGCTGGAGGACGGCCGCGTCGTCAGCGGCGTCGGCGGCCAGTACAACTTCGTCGCGATGGCGCACGCGCTGCGCGACGGCCGTTCCGTGCTGATGCTGCGCGCGAGCCGCGGCAGCGGCGCGGCCGCGCGCCCGAGCATCCTCTGGAACTACGGCCATACGACGATTCCGCGTCATCTGCGCGACGTCTACGTCACCGAGTACGGCGTGGCCGACCTGCGCGGCAAATCCGACGAGGACTGCGTCAAGGCCATGCTCGCGATCAGCGATGCGCGCTTCGTCGACGGCCTGGCCGCGCAGGCCAAGGCGGCCGGCAAGCTCGCGCCGGAATTCCGGGTGCCGGACGAGTGGCGGCGCAACACGTCCGAGCGGCTGGCCGCGGCGCTCGCGCCGTTCGCGCGGCGTGGCCTGTTTGATGCATTCCCTTTCGGCACGGATTTCACGCCGGTCGAGCTGCAATTGGCCGGCGCGCTGCGCTGGCTCAAGCAGCGCGGCGCGGGTTGGGGCGGGCGCCTGGATCTGTTGCGGCGGGCGCTGTTCGGGGGTGCGGCGAGGGCGGAAGAGGCCGAGGCGCTCGCGCGGATGGACCTGGCCGCACCGCGGACGGCCGGGCAGCGCGTGCTGCGCCGGCTGGTTCTGGCCGGGCTGCGCCGGTGACCCCGCGATCCGGTGATGAGCAATCTCAGGGCGACGATCTAGACTGATGACCACGCACGGGAAATCACAGGGACACGCGCGATGAACGACTGGCTGGCCCGTCTCTCCGACGATTGGCCGGAGCGCCATCCGCCGCTGCGCGGCGATTTCGCCACCGACGCCAAAGGCGTGCGCCAATGGCTGAGCCAGCTGCCACTGGCCAATCCGGCCGCGACCTCGCGCCAGCTGCTCGATGCGCTGATGGTCATGAACCGCACGCGCCTGGAGGCGCAGCAGCGCCTCGAAGCGCTGGAGCTGCTGCGCGGCCCGGTGCTGCAGGTCATCGGCACGATCGACCGGCTGGTACTGCTCGAGACCTTTCCGCTGCCGCCGGCCAAGCTGCAGCAGGCGCGCGCGGCGCAGGACTTCGAGCGCGAGATGGGCCTGGGCTACGTGCAGGCCTTGCACGACTTCTGCGCACCGGCCGGCAAGGTGCCGTTCCTCAAGGGAAAACCCGTCGCGCTCGTGACCGTGCGCGCGCTGCAGCACTACGGCAATCTGCTGGCCAAGGCCTATACGCTGTATCACACGCCGCCGCAGGGCGTCTGGCTGCGCCTGCACGACATCTATGCCGCCGCCGTCGCGCTGCGCCTGGACGACAAGGCCGTGGCCGACCCGAGCCTCGGCGGCGCCGAGCTCACGGCGCGGCATGCGTATGCGCATGCCCTGCTGCTCGCGCTGAGCAATCCGTACCGCTACACCCAGCGCGAGATGACCGACGTGTTCGCGCTGACGCGCGCGCTCGCGCCGTACTGCCAGATCAGTCCCGGGCGCAGTGCCGGGGGCGGTTTCGCCGTGCTGACCGACCGCGACCAGGGCGTGGGCTACGTGCCCGAGGAGCGCCGGCTCGCCGAAGCCGGCCTGCTGTCGTTCGATCCGCATCCGGTGCAGCAGATGGTCGAAGGCCACGTGCGCCTGCTGCCGCCGGGCGCCGACCTGCTGAGCTTCCGGCTCAAGGGCGGCCCCTCGGTGCAGGCGCGCCGCGTCGTCGTCGAGCGGCTCATGCGCAGCTGGGCCGGCAGCGCCGAGCGCGGCCATGCACGGCTGCCGGCCGGGCATCAGCTCGATACGGTCGTCGGGCTGCACGGCCTGCATTACGTGCTCGCCGGCAATCAGGATTTCGACGCGTTCCTGCGCCGCGTGCGCGGCCAGGCCGTCAGCCAGTCCGATCGCGACTTGGCGACGTCGTGGCTCAGCCAGAGCAGCGAGCTCAAGCCCGTCGTGCAGCGCGCCCAGGTGCTCGACCAGAGCCTCGGCGGCTACCGGCTGGTCTGGGACAAGGCCGACCTGGCCCGGGCCAAGGTCGGCGAGCTGGTCGGCCTGACGCCGGCCGCGGCCGACGCCGAACACGACGAGGAACGCGACTGGATGGTCGGCGTGATCCGCTGGATCCGCATCGACGACGCCGACTCGGTCGACGCAGGCATCGAGCTGCTCGCGCGCCGCGCGCAGCCGGTCGGCATCGCGAGTTTCGAGCCCACCGGCCCGGTCCGCGCGGCCATGCGCGGCGTGCTGCTGCTCGACCAGGACAACGGCCATGCGATGACCGTGCTCGCGCCGCATCCGTTCGACCGCCATGCGAGCGAGCTGGAGCTGACCCGTCCGGCCGATCCGCTGGACTGGGAAGCGCGCGCGAGCGTCGCGCGCCTCGGCGACGTGACCGTCGTCGACGCGAGCAACGCCTACCAGCGCGTGCTGATCGGCCGCGCGCCGACCGCGCAGGAGCTGGCCGATTCGGCCGCCGTCGAGGAGGCCGAGGAAGCCGAACGCGCCGACGGGACGACCGGGTAGGGCCGTTGCCTGCCGCGCGCGTTCGCGGGAAGAGACGCGTCGGGGCACGGCGGAATCCCGGCCCGAGCGGCAGGACGACCGTCTCCGCTAGAATCCGGCTTTGCATTTCCCTCCTGTCTGCGCATGAGCTCCGAATCCGAAACTTCCGCGGCTGCGGCCGAACCGGCCCGCGTGGCGGCCGCCCTGCCGCGCCGTGCCAGCGTCGGCGTCGACGTGGCCGGCGTGCTGGTCGGCGGGTCTGCGCCGATCGTCGTGCAGTCGATGACCAATACCGATACCGCCGACGTCGCGGCGACGACGAAACAGGTCGCCGAGCTCTGGCGCGCGGGCTCCGAGCTCGTGCGGCTGACCGTCAATACGGCCGAGGCCGCCGCGGCCGTGCCGCGGATCCGCGAGCGGCTGGACATGATGGGCGTCGGCGTGCCGCTGATCGGCGACTTCCACTACAACGGCCATACCCTGCTGACCCAGGAGCCGGCCGCGGCGCAGGCGCTGGCCAAGTACCGCATCAATCCGGGCAACGTCGGCTTCGGCAAGAAGAAGGACCTGCAGTTCTCCACGATCGTCGAGCTCGCGATACGCCACGGCAAGCCCGTGCGCATCGGCGCGAACTGGGGTTCGCTGGATCAGGAACTGCTCGCGCGCATGATGGACGAGAACCACGAGCGCGCGCGGCCCTGGGACGCGGCGCGCGTCATGCGCGAGGCGCTGATCCGCTCGGCGCTGGACTCGGCGGCGCGCGCCGAGGAGATCGGTCTCGCGCGCGAGCGCATCGTGCTGTCGTGCAAGGTCTCGGGCGTGCAGGAACTCATCGCGGTCTACCGCGACCTCGCCGCGCGCAGCGACTACGCGCTGCACCTGGGCCTGACCGAGGCCGGCATCGGTTCCAAGGGCATAGTCGCGTCCAGCGCCGCGCTGGCGGTGCTGCTGCAGGAAGGCATCGGCGACACGATCCGCATCTCGCTGACCCCCGAGCCACAGGAGCCGCGCACGCGCGAGGTCATCGTCGCGCAGGAGTTGCTGCAGACCATGGGCCTGCGCGCGTTCACGCCGCTCGTCACGGCCTGCCCGGGCTGCGGCCGCACGACCTCGACGTTCTTCCAGGAGCTGGCCAAGACCGTGCAGGACCACGTCCGCGCGCGCATGCCCGAATGGCGCATCCAGTACGACGGCGTGGAGAACCTGACCCTCGCGGTCATGGGCTGCGTCGTCAACGGGCCGGGCGAATCCAAGCACGCGAACATCGGCATCTCGCTGCCGGGCAGCGGCGAGGCGCCGGCGGCGCCGGTGTTCATAGACGGAGCCAAAGTACAGACCCTGCGCGGTGACACGATCGCGCAGGATTTCGTCGCAATCGTCGAAGGCTACGTCGCCGAGCGCTACCGGGCCAAGGCGGGCTGAGCCCTCCGGCTCCGGTCCCGCGCCGGAAAAAGTCGCGCCGGCCTGTCGATCCGGCCGGCGCTGCTTCGACGCACCGGTCAGAGCAGGGCGTCCGCGGACGCCGGCTCGTCTCTCCGGCACGGCGCGCCGCCGGCGCGTCGCCGGTCCGTCGTCAGCACCGACCAGGAGCCTTCGCATGAAACTCAACGCTTACCTGACCTTCAACGGCAACTGCGCTCAGGCTTTCGCCTATTACGCCGAGCACCTCGGCGGCCACGTCGTCGCGTCGATGACCTTCGGCGATGCGCCCGAGGGCGGCGGCGGCGGTCCCGAGGCCGCCGACAAGATCATGCACGCCTGCCTGATGATCGGCGAGCAGGCGCTGATGGGCTCCGACGCGGTGACGCCGTACTGCCCGTACGAGCCGCTCAAGGGCGTCTCGATCGCGCTGCATCCGGATTCGGCGGAGGAAGCCGAGCGCCTGTTCGCCGCGCTGTCGGCGAACGGCAAGGTCGAGATGCCGCTGCAGCAGACCTTCTGGGCCACGCGCTTCGGCAGCTGCACCGACCAGTTCGGCGTGCCGTGGATGGTCAACTACATGGAAGCCGAGAAGACGGACTGTCCGAAGCCGTAAGCGCGCGGCAGAGCGACGCCCAACCCGTCCCCAAGCGCGGTACGCGCTTGGGGACGAGGCGCGATTCGCCGATCGCCGAGGCGCCGGTGTTTCGCGTTGCGTTTCGGCGTTGTGTTCTGCGCGCAGGCCGTTCGTTGAAGCACCTGCGCCGTACTGGCGGATGGTTCTTCCTTTCGCCAGGCTTTCTCCCGACGCGTCGCGCCTGGAGAACAGCCTCTTCGCGCAGCGCCGCAATCCAGAGTCCGTCGCCAGCGATTACCGCGACGAATCGGCGATTCCGGTATCGCCGCGCGCGCAACGCCGCCGCGCCGCCGGCTAGACTGCCGGCTTTTCCTGGCGGAGTTCCCTCATGCTGCAGCGTCTGTCGTGTTCGCTCGCGTTCGTCGCGGCCGCATTCGTGTTCGCGGCGCCGCCGCTGCCGGCGGACGAGGCGGCGCCGCGCATTCTCGTCGGCGAGCAGGCCGGCGCGTCCTGGCGCATCGACGTGCCGGCGAACTGGAACGGCAGCCTGCTCGTGTTCTTCCGCGGCAACAGCGCGCAGAAGGAACGCTACGACACGACGCCGTACACGGCCGGCGGCCGGCGCATCATGCTGCAGCGCGGCTTCGCGCTGGCCCAGTCCGGCTATGCGCGGGCCGACTGGAACATCGCCGACGCTTATGCCGACACCGAATGGGTGCGCCGCCACTTCAACGCGACCATCGGCAAGCCCAAGCACACGTACGCGATCGGCCAGTCGATGGGCGGGCTCGGCGTGGCCTATGCGCTGGAGCGTCGCGACACGCCGTACGACGGCGGCCTGTCGCTGGCCGGCACCCTCGGCGGCGGCGATGCCCTGTTCGAGCAGGCGTTCGTGCAGCTGGCCGCGTTCGACCATTACCTGCCCGGCGTCATTGGGCCGCTCGCGCCGGTGCCGTCGGCCCAGGCGCTCGACGCTGCGGCCGTGCGCGCGCTCGATGCGGCGGTGCAGGCCAGCCCCGACGCGGCGAAACGGCTGGCCGCGCTCATGAGCGTGCCGGTGGAGCAGATCGGCGAGCAGACCGCGATCAACCGCGACCTCGTGCGCCGCCTGCAGCAGCTCGCCGGCGGCAACGCGGTCGGCAATGCGAACTGGCTGTACAGCGGCAGCGGCGACGACGCGGCGCTGAACGCCGGCGTGCGCCGCTATGCGGCCGACGCGCGCGCGTTCGAATTCCTCAAGCGCAACTACGTGCCGAGCGGCCAGCTCGCGAAACCGCTGCTCGCGCTGCAGACCGTGCACGATCCCATCGTCAGCGCGGCAGCGACGAACAGTTACGCGAGCGCCGTGCAGCGCGCCGGGCGCAGCGCCCAGTTCGTGCAGCAGTACGTGCCCGGCGAGCAGCACCTGGGGTTCGAGGTCGGCCAGATCGTCGCGGCGATCGATGCGCTGCGCGGCTGGGTCGAGCGCGGCGAACGCCCGTTCTCCGGCATGCAGCCGCCCGCTGCGGCGGTCGAGGGCGGCATCGCGGCACCGGCGGCCGCAACGGCGCCGAGCGAGCCCATGCCCGAGCATGCGACGTTCACGCTCGACTCGGCGGCGCTGAAGGAAACGCGCCGCATCGCGGTCTACACGCCGCCGGGTTATGCGGCCGACGCGGCCGCGCGCTATCCGCTGCTCGTCATGCCCGACGGCGGCGTGGCCGAGGACTTTCCGCACGTGGCCACGGTCGTCGACCGCGCGATCCGCGCCGGGCAGATGCCGGCGCTGGTCCTCGTCGGCATCGAGAACACCGAACGCCGCCGCGACATGACCGGACCCACCGAGGTCGAGTCGGACCGCAAGATCGCGCCGCGCGTCGGCGGCTCGGCCGCGTTCCGCGCGTTCGTGCGCGACGAACTGCTGCCGCAGGTCGCCGCGCGCTACCGCGTCAGCGACGAGCGCGCGATCGTCGGCGAATCGCTGGCCGGCCTGTTCGTGCTGGAAACCTGCGTCGAGGAACCGCAGCTGTTCCGCACCTGCATCGCGCTGAGCCCGAGCGTGTGGTGGAACCGCGGCGCGCTCGTGCGCGCATTGCCGGCGCGGCTGAAGGCCAGGCCCGACTGGCACGCGCGCTGGTACGTGGCCACGGCCGGCGACGACGAGACCCCCGAGTCGGCCGCGCTGATCGAGACCTTGCGCGCCGATGCGCCGGCCGGTCTGCAGTGGCAGTACGAACCGCGGCCGGACCTGCGCCACGACAACATCTACCGCAGCCTCGCGCCGGCCGTGCTGCCGAAGCTGCTGCAGCCTTGAATCGCGGCGGACCGCCCGCCATCGTGGGCGATCCGCCGCCATCCGCATTCCGATGACCACGACCACGACTGCCGCCGGCGAATCGATCTGGCTGTTCGGCTACGGCTCGCTGATCTACAAGGTCGATTTCCCGTACCTCGAGCGCCGCCGCGCGCGCCTGCAGGGCTGGGCGCGGCGCTTCTGGCAGGGTTCGCACGACCACCGCGGCACGCCCGAGGCGCCGGGCCGCGTCGTCACGCTCGTCGCCGAACCCGGCGCGGTCTGCGTCGGCATGGCCTATCGCGTGACGCCGGCGGTGTTCGCGCATCTGGATCATCGCGAGAAGAACGGCTATCGGCGCATCGCGGCGGATTTCCGTTTCGACGACGGCAGCGAAGTGCGCGGCGTGGTCTACGTCGCTGCGCCCGGCAACGAGGCTTATCTCGGGCCGGCCGACGAGGAGGCCATCGCGCGGCACATCGCCGGCGCGCGCGGCCCGAGCGGTGCGAACCGCGACTATCTGCTCGCGCTGGCCGAGGCGCTGCGCGAGCTCGGCAGCGACGACGCGCACGTGTTCGGCATCGAGGACGTGCTGCGCCGCATCGGCGACGGTACGACGGACTGACGGGGTCCCGGCCGCGAGCCGCTCCGACGCGGGCGATGCGCCGGGGTGAGTGTCGCGAGGGATCAGCGGCGCGTTGCCGGTTTCGCTCGCTTTGCGGCGGTCGCCGGCGCGGCGCGCGCCGACATCGACGCTCCGGATCGTTTCGTCACCGGCTTCCGTGCCGTCGGTTTCTTTGCCGCCGCTTTGTTCGTCGCGGCTTTCGCCGGCGCCTTCGCCGCCGCAACGTCGTTCGCGGCGGGTTTCCTCGCCGGCGTCTTCGCCGCCGGCGCCGGGGTGCCGGCGGGGGTCTTCCGCACGGCTTTCGTCGCGGTTCCGGTCGGCGCCGCCGTTGCCGTTTTCGGCGTCGGCGTCGATTTCGGCTTCGCCGCAGCCGCCTTCGCCGCGAGGCGCGCGACGACGGCGGCGCTCGTGAGCTCGCGCAGCGCGTCCTTGCCGATCCAGCGCGGCGTCGCCACGGTGGCCGCGGCAAGACGGCGCGCGACGGCCACGGCGGCCGCATGCAGCGCGGCGTTGCGCCGGCCGATGCCGCGCAGCGCCCAGTTCACGGCCTTCCTGACGAAGTTGCGCGGGTCGCCGGCCGCGGCTTCGACGAGCTCGAGGCCGCGCAGGAAGCGCGCGTCGCCGCTGTGGCGATCGTGCAGGCTCAGGCTCGCGAGCAATGCGAACGCGCCGCGCTTGACGAATTCCTCAGGCCGCTGCGCCCACCGTTCGATCTGTTCCCAAGCCAGCGGCGAGCGATCGAACAGCGCGAAGCAGGCCGTGTCGCAATGCGCCCAGTTGTCGATGCCGGCGATCCAGCGCTCCATCTGCGCCGCATCGACCCGCGCCGGGTCGGCGACGTAGCACGCGAGCATGCGCGCCTCGTAGACGTCGCTGCGCCAGAGCGCCTCGGCCAGCGCGTGGTCGCGGCCCAGCGATTTGGCCAGCGATTGTATGTCGCGCATTCCTACGCCGAGCGCCTTGTCGTTCGGGATCGCGAAGCGCGTCATGCCCTCGCGCGTCGCCGCGTTCGCGCGCGACGTCAGCGCGGCGATCGCCGCCGTGCAGCGCGCCGCGACGTCGGTCGACGCGCTTGCGGCGGGTACTGCCGTCGACGGGCGCGCGCGGCGGGCGGCTGTGGCCATGGACGTCA
>NZ_JANFVR010000140.1 GCF_024609805.1 Tahibacter caeni
CGCCACCGCCGCGCCGCGCCAGCGCGCGCCGCGCAGGAGCAGCAGGCCGAACGCCGGCCAGAACGCGCTGAGCAGGCTCTTGGCCAGCATCGCGCCACCGAGCGCCGCGCCGCCCGCCGCGCTGCGCAGGCCGCCGCCGGCGCGCTGCAGCAGACGCAGCGCCGCGAGCAGCAGCAACAGGTGCACCGGCTCGGGCCAGAGCCAGTGCGCGTAGGCCATGGTGGACGGATTCAGCAGGAACAGCGCCGCGGCGAGATTGGCCGCGGCGACGCGGCCGTCGACGTCGCGCCAGATCGCGCGCAGCAGCGCGGCGGCGCCGAGCAGGAACGCGGTCTGCAGCACCTGCATCGCCGGCAGCGCGTGCGGCTCGCCGAACAGGCGCAGCAGTCCGGCCAGCAGCCAGGCCTGCAGCGGCGGCCACCAGCCGACGTCGACGACGGGCGGGCCGACACCGGCCAGGCCGCGGGCCCAGCCGAGATAACTCACCTCGTCGCCGAGCAGGTTCTTGCCGCTGCCCCAGTACAGCCAGACCAGCGCGGTCTGCTGCAAAAGGAATAAAGCAATAAAGCTAAAAAGCAGAACGCGCCGGCGCACGCGGACGTCCTGCTCGGGCATGGGTTACGACGCCTTCGGTGCAGGTGCCGCGGCGGCCGCCGGGCGACGCTTGGCGCCGGCCTTGAACACCGGCGTGAACTTCTCGCGCGTGCCCTTGGTGTCGATGGATTCGACGTAGTACCAGTACTCGCGGCACGGATCGATGGTGTCGTCGCGGTAGGAGTAGTTCTTGGTCTCGTCGGTCGTGCCGGCGCCGAGGATCGGGTCGGCGTTGAGCTTGGCGAACGGGCCGTCCTCGCTGTCGCCGCGGAACACGTCGTAGCCGAAATTGTCGACCTCGCTGGCCGTGGTCCAGCGCGGCGTGTTGGCCAGGCGTTCTTCCTTCGCGACGGCACTCTGATCGCCGCAGGCGCCTTCCGGCAGCTCGGCCGCCGGCGCGGCCGCTTCCTTGGCGGCTTCGGGCTTGCTCTCCGCGGGTTTGGCCGGTTCGGGCTTGGCTGCCGGAGCTGCCGGTGCGGCGGCGGACTTGGACGCGTCCTGAGGCGCATTGCTGCAGGCAGCAAGAGACAGCATCAGGGCGAGAGGCATCAGGATCGTGCGCATCGGGAACTCCACGGCGTAAGAGGATAGGCCGGGCAGAAGGGACCCCGGCGCGGCCTATGGACAAGCACAGGCGGGCGCAACGATAGTCGGCACATGCTTTCCGTGCAAACTCTGCCGCGCCGCTGCGCGGCATGGCTGCTGCTCGCTGTCGCGCTCGCCGTTGCGTCGGGGCCGGCCGCCTGCGCCGCCGACTGGCAGGTGCGCATCAGCCCCGACGACGCGCTGTATCCGGTGCTGGATCTGTCGCAGCGTCCGAGCGACGGTCCCGATGCGCAGCGCTACGGCGACGGCAGCGGCATGCTCGCGATCGACGTCACCGCCGCGCAGGACGGCGAGCGCGTCGACCTGCGCGTGACCGCGCCGGGCCTGCGCGAAGCCGCGCACGTGCAGGCCGTCCTGCCGCGCGCCGGCGAACGCTATACCCTGCGCCCGCGGCTGCAGTGGAACCGCGCCGCGCTGGCCGGCCTCGACAAGCCGCAGGACGTCGACGCGGAATTCGCCTTGCGCCGCGGCGACGCGCCGGCCGAGCACCGCCGCCGCACGATACGCCTGCATCCGCTCAGCGAAGCGCTGTACTACGTGCGCGACGGCAAGGATCACGTCGACCTCGGCTGGATCTTCGCCGCGTATGCCGATCCGGGCTCGCGCGTGATCGACCGCGTGCTCGCCGAGGTCGCCGAACGCCATCCGTTCCTGCCGCTGACGCCGGGCCGGCGCACGCCGGCGCAGACCCTGGCTTCGGCCTATGCGATCTGGGAAGTGCTGCAGCTGCACGGCGTGCGCTATGCGGACGAAGACCCGGGCCTCGCGCGCGGGCCGTCGGTCTGGAGCCAGCACGTGCGCCTGCACGACGACGTCTGGAACGAGCGCCGCGCGAACTGCATCGACGGCAGCCTGCTGCTGGCCGCCGCGCTCGAGCGGCTCGGCGTGCGCAGCGTGCTGCTGCTCGTGCCGCGGCATGCCTTGCTCGCCTTCTATACCGGCGAGGCGGGCAACGATCCGGTCTTCGTCGAAACCACCCTGCTCGGCGCACGCCAGCTCGCGGTGCGGCCCAGGCCCGGCTTCGTCGGCGAGCTCAGCCTCATCGACAGCGATGCGCTCGACAGCTTCTCGGCGGCGCTCGTCGCCGGCAAGGCGCGCTACGCGCGCGAGGCCGCCGGCTTCGGCCAGCGCAAGCCCGACTACCAGTGGATCGATCTGACCACGGCGCGCTCGTATGGCATCATCCCGCTCGCCGCGACCGATGCCACCTGGGCGCCCGCACCGCGCTGACGCGCGCTCCGCCCTCGCCGCCCTCGCGATGAACGTCGATCCCCCCGTTTCGCTGGACACTTTGCAGCAGCAGATCCGCGCCGAGGCTGCTGCGTTGCCGCCGCCGGACGAAGTCGCCGCGCCCGTCGCGGGCACGGTCACCGACGCCGCGTTGTCGCCGGACCATCCGCAGCGCCTGCATTACGCGCTCGACGATTTCATGCACGTGCACAACGACGAGTTCGTCGAGCTCGCCTATCGCTGCGTGCTCAAGCGCGCGCCCGACGCGGCCGGGCATCTGCACGCGCTGCAGCGCCTCGCGGCCGGCGACAGCAAGATCGCGATACTCGGCGATCTCTGCGCGTCGCCCGAGGCCCGCGGCTACGGCGTGACGATCGCCGGGCTCGCCGCGCGTCATCGCTTCTGGCGGCTGACGCGGCTGCC
The DNA here is from genome assembly GCF_024609805.1 of Tahibacter caeni. Classification (GTDB taxonomy): domain Bacteria; phylum Pseudomonadota; class Gammaproteobacteria; order Xanthomonadales; family Rhodanobacteraceae; genus Tahibacter; species Tahibacter caeni. The sequence continues at coordinate 2,854 of NZ_JANFVR010000140.1, forward strand.
GCTGGTCGGCGGCCTGATCGAGCGGCTCGCCCTGTTCTGGAACCTGCCCGAGATCGCGCGCGAACAGCGCCGGCTCGGCCAGGCGCTCGCGCAGCAGCAGACGGCGGCCGAGCTCGGCGATCTCGCCGCCGAGGTCGCACGCCTGCGCGAGGAGCTCGCCCGCTCGCGCGAGCCGCGGCGATGAGCCGGTCCGCCCGCCGGTCGCGGCCGCCGTCGAGGCCGGCCGCATGAAGATCGCGCTGCTCGCGCCGTCGCTCGCGGCGCACGACGCCGTCGGCACCGACGTCCTCGAAATGGCCGCTGCGCTGCGCCGCGCCGGCCACGACGTGCGCCTCTACGCCGACCACAGCCAGGGTGTCGCCGAAAGCGTGCATGCGCCGGCGGGGCTGGATCGCTGGCTCGGCGCGCGCGACGTCGCGATCTACCATTACTCGATCGGCTGGCCGCGCGTCGAAGCCCAGCTCGCGACGTTGAACTGCCGCCGCGTGCTGCGCTACCACAACGTCACGCCGCCGGAATTCTTCCAGGGCTGGTCGCGCGATCACGTGCGCAGCTGCGCGGCCGGCCGCGCGAGCCTCGCGGCGCTGGCCACGGCCGGCTTCGATCTCGCGCTGGCCTGCTCGGCCTACAACCTCGCCGAGCTCGTGCAGGCCGGACTGCCGGCCGCACGCGGACGCGTGCTCGCGCCGTTCCATCGCTGCGAAGCGCTGCTCGACCAGTCCGCCGACCTCGGCCTGCTGGACCGCTACGGCGACGGCCGGCGCAACGTGCTGATGCTCGGCCGCGTCGCACCGAACAAGGGTCACGCGGCGCTGTTCGACGCGTTCGCCTGCTACCGCCGCCATTACGCCGACGACGCGCGCCTGCTCGTCGTCGGCAAGCACGACCGCCGGCTCGCGCGCTATTCGCGCCATCTGCGCGAGCGCTGCGCCGCGCTCGGCATCGCCGAACACGTGCATTTCCTCGACAACGTCGACGACGCGCGGCTGAAAGCCTGCTGGCTCGTCGCCGACGCGCTGCTGATGCTGTCGGAGCACGAGGGTTTCTGCGTGCCGCTGGTCGAAGCCATGGCGCTCGGCGTGCCCGTCGTCGCGCGCGACCGCGCGGCCATCGGCGAAACGCTCGGCGACGCCGGGCTGCTCTGGCAGGAATCCGATCCGCGCCTGTATGCGGCGAGCCTCGCGCGTCTGGCGCGCGACGCCGATGCGGCCGAGACCCTGCGTCTGGCCGGCCGTGCGCGCTACCGCACGCAGTTCGCGCCGGCCGTGCTCGCCGCGCGCCTGCAGGCAGCCGTGGCGGCGCTCGCATGAGTCGCGTCGCCGTCGTCGTGCAGCGCTGCCATCCGGACATCGCCGGCGGCTCCGAGGCACTGGCCTGGCATTACGCGCAGCTGCTGCGCCGGCGCGGCGACGTCGACATCCTGACGAGCTGCGCGCTCGACTACCGCAGCTGGGACAACGCGCTGCCGGAAGGCGAGGAATGGCGCGACGGCATCCGCCTGCGGCGTTTCGCGAGCGCGTGGCCGCGCGGAGCCTGGTTCAACGAACTGCACCGCCGCCTGCTGCAGGCACACGCGCAGCAGGTCGAACGCGGCGGCGCCGCACAGCTGGCCTGGCGCGCGCCGCTGGCCGAGCAGTTCATCCGCGCGCAGGGGCCCTGGTGTCCGGGCCTGCTCGACCATCTGGCACAGCATCAGGGCGATTACGCGGCCGTCGTGTTCTGCACCTACCTGTACCCGACCACGTATTTCGGCCTCGAGTGCGTGCCGGCGGCCAAGCGCGTGCTCGTGCCGACCCTGCACGACGAACCGCCGGCCTATCTGCCGGTGTACGCCCAGGCCGCGCGGCGCGCGGCGCGGCTGATCTGGCTGACCGAAGCCGAGCGCCGCCTCGGCGCGCGGCTCTGGAACGAACTGCGCGGCGACGTCGTCGGCATGGCCGTCGCGGCGCCGGCGGCGGCGCCGGTGGCGCGCGAGAAACCCTACCTGCTCTACTGCGGCCGCATCGACGAGAGCAAGGGCTGCCGCGAACTGCTCGCCGCGTTCCGGCAGCTGCGCCGGCGCACGCGCGAACCGGTCGAGCTCGTGCTGACCGGCGCCGATCATCTGGGCCTGCGCGAAGCTGACGGCGTCAGGTTCCTCGGCTTCGTCGACGCGGCCGAAAAAGCCGCGCTGATGGCCGGCGCCGCCGCGTTCGTCATGCCGTCGCGCTGGGAGAGCTTCAGCATCGTCACGCTCGAAGCGATGGCGCAGGGCGCGCCGGTCGTCGTCAACGCGCACTGCGAGGTGCTGGCCGACCACGTCGACATGGCCGGCGCCGGCTGGGGCTATCGCGGCGCCGACGAGCTCGTGCGCTGCCTGGAAGACGCGCTGGCCCTGGATGCGGCCGCGCGCGCGCAGGCCGCCGAACGCGGCCGCATCTACGTCGCCGACCGCTACGCGGAAGCCACTGTCGCCGAACGGCTCTATCGCGCGGTCGGACTGGACGGTTGAACCGTCGCCGCGGCGGCGGCTTCCGGCTCCCGCCTCACATCGCCTCGAACCGTATGCAGAACAGCGCGCCGCCGAGCGCGTCGGAGCGGTGCACCGACAGGCTGCCGCGGTAGCCCTTGACGATGTCCTGCACGATGGCCAGGCCGATGCCGTGACCCTGCACGCGTTCGTCGCCGCGGACGCCCCGCTGCAGCAGGTGTTCGACTTTCTCCGGCGGAATGCCGGGGCCGTCGTCCTCTACGCGCAGTTCCAGGCCGGCGCGGCGCATGCGCGGCGTCCTGACGACGTGCGCGGTCAGCAGCACGCGCCGGTTCGCCCACTTGAACGCGTTCTCGAGCAGGTTGCCGAGCAGTTCCATCAGGTCGCCCTGGGCGCCGAAGAAGCGCGCGTCGGGATCGATCTCGAATTCGCAGAGCACGCGCTTGGCCGCGTAGACCTTCTCGAGGCTCGCGACGATGCCCTCGGCCGCCGTTTCGATCAGCAGCGGCGTGGAGAACACCTGGTGCCGCGACGCCGTCGCGCGCGAGAGCTGGTAGGACACGATGTCGTGCATGCGCTGCGACTGCTCGTTGACGCTGCGGCGCAGGCTCGAATAGCCCGCGTCGCCGTCGATCTCGCTGCGCAGCACGGCCAGCGGCGTCTTCAGGCTGTGCGCCAGGTCGGACATGGTGTTGCGGTAGCGGTCGAGCTGTTCGCGGCCGAAATCGATGAGCTCGTTGAGACTGCTCGTCAGCGGCGCGAGCTCGGCCGGATACTGGCCCGGCAGGCGGTCGGCGTCGCCGTTCATGACGTTGTCGACGTCGCGCACCATCTTGCGCAGCGGGCTCAGGCCCCAGCGCAGCAATGCGATCTGCAGCAGCAGCAGCACGATGCCGAGCGCGCCGAGCCAGCGCACGAGCGTGCGGCGGTAGGCGCTGACCTGGCGCAGGAACTGCTGCTCGCTCTGCGCGACGTGCACGGTCAGGTTGACCGGCCGGCGCTCGTCGACTTCCCAGCTGACGCCCTGCGAAAACACGAACACGCGGCCGACGGCGTTGTCGACCGGGCCTTCGAAGCGCGTCTCGCCGACCGGCAGGCGCGCGTCGAACGCGAGTTCGCGGCCGAGCGCCGACGGCGATTCCCAGCGCAGCGAGTCGCTTTCCCCGACGACGACGGCGTAGAGACCCGAGCCGGGGCGGTTGAATTCGGGATCGGGCAGGGTTTCCGGCGGCAGCAGCTTGGTGCCGCGCAACACGTCGGAACCGGCCAGATAGGCGTAGACATAGCCCTGCAGGCGGTCGCGCATCGCGGCGACCGTCGCGTCGTAGTACGCCTTGTCCAGCGCGAAGCCGGTGACTCCGAGGAAGGCCGCGAGCGCGAGGCCCGCCGCGACGGTGGAACGGGCCTGCAGCGACAGCGGCCGCCGCTGTGCCATTTAGGGATCCTCTGAGTGAGTCGGCGTTCTGCCGTGGAGTTCGCCCCCTCGGATCGAGGAGGCGGCCGGACGAGTGCTCTGCAGGCGTGGCGGTATCGTGGGACGAGCGGGCCGGCGCACAGCGGACCCTCGTTCGGAATCTTCCGGGTTCAGTCCGCCGTGACGTCGCTGCGCGGAATCGCGAAGCGGTAGCCGCGGCCGCGCACGGTCTCGATCGGCTTGAGATGGCCGTCCGGATCGAGCTTGCGGCGCAGGCGGCCGATGAACACTTCGAGCACGTTGGAATCTCGGTCGAAGTCTTGCTGGTAGATGTGCTCGGTGAGATCGGCCTTGGAGACGAGCTCGCCGGCGTGCAGCATCAGGTATTCGAGCACCTTGTATTCGTAGCTCGTGAGATCGACCGGCTTGGAATCGACCGTGATGCTCTGCGCCGTCGTGTCGAGCTGCACCGGACCGCATTCGAGCACGGGCTTGGTCCAGCCGGTCGCGCGGCGCACGAGCGCGTTGAGGCGGGCCAGCAGCTCTTCGACGTGAAACGGTTTGACGAGATAGTCGTCGGCGCCGGCCTTGAGGCCTTCGACCTTGTCCTGCCAGCTCGAGCGCGCGGTGAGGATCAGGATCGGATAGCGCTGGCCCTCGTCGCGCAGCGCCTTGACCAGGTCCATGCCCGGGCGCTTGGGCAGGCCGAGGTCGATTACGGCGACGTCGAACGGCATTTCGCGGCCGAGATAGAGGCCCTCGTCGCCGTCGGCGGCGCAGTCAACCGCATAGCCTTCGCGCTTGAGCCGCGCCGCGAGCGTCTCGCGCAGCGGCGCTTCGTCTTCGACCAGCAGGACTCGCATTATCGGCTCTCCTTGTTCTCGTCCGCGGGAATCTTCACGACTTGCACTCGCCCGTCGCGGGTCAGCAGCTTGATCCGGTACAACTTCTTCTTGCCGATCGTGACTTCCTCGGCCTTGAGCACGCGTCCCTGGATTTCCTGCTGCACCTGCTCGACCGCGCCTTCCAGGGTCAGCTGCGCGGCCGCCGGCGTGCCGGCCGCGGCAAGCGCGATCGGCAGCAGGAAGCAGCGCAGCAGGGATGCGGGTCTTAGCATGCGTTCATCTTAGCGAGAGGCATCGAGTCTCGATAGCGCGGATTGAATTGCGCCTGAACTGTGCGGCGGTGCGGAAATTCCGTGGCGGCGACGTAAATCCGGCGTGTAGGCCGCGTGCGCGAGCCTGCCCGCCGGACGTCAGTAGATCTCGCCGACGCAGCAGCGCAGGCTGCCGCCGGCCTTCTCGATTTCGGCCAGCGCGACGGCCTCGACGCGAAATCCCCACTCGGCCAGTGCCGCGCGCTGTGCCGGCCGCAACGAGGCTGCAGCACGTTCGCTCATCCAGACCGTGTCCTCGCTCAGCGCGATGCAGTTGCCGGCGTAGTCCGCCTTCTGCACCGCATCGAGCCGCACGACGCGCGGTGCGTAGGCGTCGGCGATCGCCGCGGCGACGGCCGGATCGGCGAAGCCGTCCGGCGCGATGACGAGCGCGCGGCCGGCCAGCACCGACATGACCACGTTGGTGTGGTACTCGCCGGGCGCGAGATCGAAACAGAACGTCAGGCGCAGGCCGAACGCCGCGTGCATGGCCGCGGCGCCGGCTTCGTCGCAGCGCTCGCCGAGGCCGCAATAGCCGATGCCGCGCGCGCGGTCGATGACGAGGCTGCCGGTCAGCTCGGCCGTGCCGTCGAGGGTCGACAGGTCCACTTCCTCGTAGCCGACGACGTCGCGGAAGAAGCCGCGGATGTCCGGCCGCTGCGCTTCGCGCCGGCGCACCGGATGGCGCATGCGGCCGACGACCGTGCGCCCCGGCGCAGTCGCGAACACGTTGTTCGGGAATACCGCGTCGGGCGTTGCCGGATCGCCCGGAAAACAGACCGTCGGCAGCAGCGCCGAGACGCGGCGCGCGAGCGTCGCATGCTCGGCGAGCGCGAGGTTCGCGTCGACGCCGACGTCCATGGCCATGTAGCGGTTGTCGCTGGCGGACTGGGCCGCGAGCTGGAAGCCCAGCGGCGTCACGAGGAACGCGGCGCGCGCGCAGCCCGCGCCGTCGGGCTGCAGGGTCGGCCACGCGGCGCGGAACTGTTCGATGGAACGGGTCAGCATGTGAAGGGCCGGGAATCGGGAATGGAGAAGGGGGAATCGTCGATCAAGGGCGGCGGATTTCGCGCCAGTCCGCGGCGTCGGTCATGCCGTCTTCGGCGACGACGGCGCGGTCGCGGCCGCGGCGCTTGGCTTCGTAGAGCGCGGCGTCGGCGTGGCGCAGGCAATCGTCGAGGCTGGCCGCCATCGGCGCGTCGGCATCGAACGGATACGCGCAGACGCCGAGCGAGCAGGTCACCGCGAGCGGTTCGACCGCGAACACGAACGGCCGTTCGGCGATGCAGGCGAGCACGCGCTGGGCGACCGCGTCGAGGCCGCTGCGTTCCGTGTCGCGCAGCACGAACAGGAATTCCTCGCCGCCCCAGCGCGCGAGCAGATCGCCGTCGCGCGCCTGCTGGCGCAGCCGCGCGGCGATCTCCACGAGCACGGCGTCGCCGACCGCATGGCCGTGGCGGTCGTTGATCTGCTTGAAGTGATCGCAGTCGATCAGCAGCAGGCCGAGCACGCCGTCGCGGTCGCCGTCCTCGCAGCGGCGCAGCGCGCGGGCGCATTCGGCCGGCATTTCCAGCGCGAAATGGCGCCGGTTCCAGAGGCCGGTCAGTGGATCGGTCAGCGACGCATGCTCGAGCCGGCGATTGACGTCGGCCAGCTCGCGCGTGCGCGTCGCGACTTCCTGCTGCAGCCAGCGCGCGCGGCGCGCGAGCGCGGCGCTGCGCCAGCGTCCGGCCAGTACGCCGAGCGCGAGCAGCGCCAGGCCGAAGCCGGTCAGCGCGGTCGGCGTCTGCCACCAGGGCGCGCGCAGGCGGAACGGAATTTCGATCGGCTGCGCCTCGACCGCGTATGCGTCACGCGCGCGCAGACGCAAGGTGTAGTCACCGGGCGGCAGGCGGCTGAACTGGAAGTACGCGCCGCTGCTCCAGTCGGGCCGGTGGTCGCCGAGGCCGAGCAGCTCGGCGTGATAGCGGATCTCCTGCGGCCGCTCGTAGGCCAGCAGCGCGACTTCGGCGCGCACGCTGTCGTCGCCGGCGGCGAGCACGGTGCCGGGTTTCAGCGGCGTGCCGCGTTCGGTCGCCGCCTGGCGCAGGCGCAGCGGCGACGCGCCGCCGGCGGCCGATTCCTGCGCCGGGTCGTACAGCGCGAGGCCGTCGACGCCGCCGGCCCAGACGCGGCCCGCGGCGTCGACGTGGCTCGCGCGGTTGAATTCGAGTCCGGGCAGGCCGTCCTCGATGCCGAAGTGCGTGACGTCGTCGAGCGCGAGCGGGTCGGCGAACGGGTCGGCGAAGCGATAGCGCGTGACGCCGTCGGAGCCGAACACGTAGAGGCGGCCGGCCTCGTCGACGGCCTGCTGGTAGATCTGTCCGGCCGGCCGCGCATGCGGCGGCAGCGGCACGCAGCGCAGCGCGCCGCCGAGATCGATGCGCACGATGCCGGCGCGGCTCGCGACCCACAGCGCGCTGCGGCCGCCCGGTTCGCGCTGCAGCTGCATGTCCAGCAGTTCGGCGCTCGGCAGGCAGCTATCGGGCACCGGCTGCCAGCCCTGCTCGTCGCGCCAGACCAGGCCGGCCGCCGTCGCGGCCCAGAGACGCTCGCGCGCATCGGTGGCCGGCGCGAGCAGCAGCTTGCGCACGGTCGGCGAGCCGTCGGCCAGCGGCAGCGGCTCGGAGCGGATCGTGTCGCCCTGCAGCCACGCGAGCCCGTGCCGCGTCGCGATCCAGAGCCGGCGGCCCTGCGCCGTGTCCTGCGCGGCGACGTCGAGCACGGTCAGCCCCGGCAGCCCGCTGTTGTCGGCGCTGTAGTGCGTGATGCGTCCGCGCTCGAGGCCGAGCAGTCCCTGGTCGGTCGCGAGCCACAAAGTCGCGCCGTCGCGCTGCATCGCGAACACCTTGCTGTGCGCGTACGGCGTCGGCAGGAAACGCTGCCACGCGCCGCCCGTCCAGCGCGCCGGGCCTTCGACCGTACCGATCCACGGCGACTCGACGCCGTCGGGAAAGCGCGCCTGGCCGACGCCGAACACGACGCGATGCGGCAGGCCGTGGCGTTCGTCGAGCGACGCCCAGCGGCCGGGCTCGCGCCGCGCGACACCGGACGACGTGGTGCCGAGCCAGAGCACGCGATGCTGCGGGTCGTCGCCGGTCTCGAGCAGGCTGCGCACGCCGTCCTCGGGCAGGCCTTCGGCACGCGTGACCAGATGCACGTTGCCGTCTTCGCCGATCTCGGCCAGGCCGGCGCGCGCGAGCGCGACGCGCAGCACGGGCCGGCCGTCGCGTTCGCGGCTAGGCAGCAGCGGCGCGGCCGTGCCTTCGGGAAAGCCCGTCGTGGCGTCGTAGGCGATCAGCGCGTCGCGCGTCAGCCGCGCGAGACCGCGGCCCGTGCCGATCCAGAGATCGCGGCCGTCGGCGCCGCCCCAGAACGCGAGGCCGCGGATCGCGCCGTTCGGCAAGCCGTCGGCCTTGCCGAGATGCCAGTCGGCGAGCACGGCGCGGCCGTCGGGATCGTCGAGGCGGTACAGGCCCGCTTCGTTCGTGCCGATCCAGAGCGCCGTCCCCTCCGGTCCTTCGCCGGCCAGCAGCACCGCGACTTCGAGCTGCGCGGTGGCCGCGATCACGGCGCAGCCGTCGGCGTTGCAGCGATAGACGCCGCGCGCGGTGCCGGCGTAGACGCTGCTTGTGTCGCGCGGATGCAGCGCTTCGAGCGCGAGCTCCGCCGGAATGCCGGAGACCGGCGCGAGCCGTCCATCGTCGTCGCGGCGCCAGAGGCCGACGCTGTCGCTGCCGATCCACAGGGCGCCGTCGCCGGTCGCGACGAGCTGGGTCACGTAAGGCCTTACGCCGGCGCGTTCGGGCAGCGCGATGCGCGCCCAGTGGCGGCCGTCGAACTGGGCCAGGCCGTCCTCGGTGCCGGCATAGACGAAGCCCGCGCGATCCTGCGCGAGCGCGTTGATCGTGTTCTGCGGCAGGCCGTCGGCGGTGCTGTAGCGGCGCAGCGCGGTCCATTCCAGCCGTTCGCGCGGCTGCGGCGCCGGGCCGTCGACGCGCGGCGGCGCCGCGAGCGCCGTCGCCGCGGCGATCAGCG
>NZ_JANFVR010000141.1 GCF_024609805.1 Tahibacter caeni
CTGCACGCGTGGCGCCGCGACGGTGTCCGCGCCGCGCGCGACGCCGACATCGGCGCGCTGGCCGCGCTCGAACAGGCGTCGTCGGGCTGGCGCCGCCGTTTGCGCTGCGACGCGCCCGCGCGTGACACGCCCGATTCGCTGCGCATAGGCGATTTATTGCTGCATGCGTTTCCAGACCGCGTGGCCAGGCAGGATGCGGCCAATCCGCGCCGCTACGCCTTGTCCAACGGCCGCGGCGCGCGCCTGCACGAGAACACCGCGCTGTACGGCGAGCCCTGGCTGATCGCGCTGGACCTGCGCCTCGACGACAAGGACAGCCTGATCCTTTCGGCCGTGCCGTTCGATCCGGATCTGCTCGAGCGCGATTTCGCCGATCGCTTCGTCGATCGGCGCGTCGTGCGCTGGAATGCCGACAAGCGCGCCGTCGAGGCGTTCGAGGAACGCCGTTTCGCCGCGCTGGTCGTGCAGCGCCGTCAGGTCGCCGTGACGAGGGCCGACGCGGTGCCCGCGCTGCTCGCGGCCGTGCGCGACGCCGGCCTCGACGTGCTGCCGTGGAGCGACCACGCGCGCGAACTGCGCAACCGCGTGCTCGCGCTGCGCGACTGGTGTCCCGAGCTCGGCCTGCCGGACCTGTCCGACGCCGCGCTGCTCGCGAATCTGGAAGACTGGCTCGCGCCTTACCTCGACGGCAAGTCGCGCATCGACGCGCTGCGCGCCGACGAGCTGTCGCAGGCGCTGACCGGCCTGCTCGATTTCGAGCAGCGCCGCACGGTCGATGCGCAGGCGCCGGTCAGCATCCGCGTGCCGAGCGGCAACGAGCGGCGCATCGAATACGCGCCCGGTCGGCCGCCGGTGCTCGCGGTCAAGCTGCAGGAACTGTTCGGCCTCGCCGACACGCCGCGCATCGCCCAGGGCCGCGTACCGCTGACCCTGCACCTGCTGTCGCCGGCGCAGCGCCCGATCCAGGTCACCCAGGATCTCAAGGGTTTCTGGGAGCGCACCTATCCCGAGGTCAAGAAAGAACTGAAGGGCCGCTATCCGCGCCATCCCTGGCCCGACGATCCCTGGACCGCCGCGCCGACGGCGCGGGCGAAGCCGCGCGGGACGTGAGCCTCCGTTTCCGGCGGCCTTGCGCTGCCGGAACCCGCTTCGGCGTCCTCGACGCGAAGCAGCCCCAACTCCGCCCTGCCTTCCGGGCCCGCCGGGCGCCCCGGGGCCGTCAGGCCCGCGGTGCCACGCGACGGCCGTTCGCTGCCTGATGACGGGGAAGCGCGCTGCAGTCGCGGTATTGAAAATTTCGCACTCTGTTCAATGACGAAAAACCCCGGCGTCCTGGACCTTCATCCAGGGCGCCGGGGTCGGTTTCTTCCGCCGCACCGTTTCGGCGGCGGGCTATTCGCAGGTCAGCCCGTTGAGCTCCACGTCACGGCGTTCCCAGCTTTCGCGCGTGCCGACGCCGGACGGGCCGCCGACGGCGGCGGCCGACCCGTTGTAGCTGAATTTCATCTTGTAGCAGGTCGGGAACTCGAACGTGACCGTGCCCCAGCGCGTCGCGGTAGTGGAGCTGCCGAAGTCGCCGGCGAAGCCGCCGTTGCTGTTGTAGATGGTCTCGGCCACGATCGGGCCGCGCGAATCGGTCGGGAAGCGCGCCGAGCCGAACAGCCAGAACGGCAGGCGGTCGACGCCGTAGGTGAACCATGCGAAGGTCAGCAGCTTCTCACTCGACGTGCCCGGCAGGTCGAAGACCTGGATCAGCATGCCTTCGCCCGAATGCGCCGGGTCGAACCAGTTGCCGGTCAGATAGCCGGTCACCGGCACATTCCCGAACGCGGTCGGGTAGGTCGACTGGGTCGGGTTGTAGGCCGGCAGCGAGATGGGCTGGCCCGGATCGCCGTTGAAGAAATTGAGGAACGTCAGGGTGAAGGCGTTGTTGAAATCCCAGCGCGCCGTGCTCGCATCGTTGGTCGCGAAGTTCTCCAGCACGTACGTGCCGCTGTTGACCAGCGGTTCGTCGGCATAGACGTGCGAGACGACGGTGTTCGGTTCGTCGGCCACGCGCACGAGCTTGCGCGTGATGTTGCCCTGGGTCACGCGCAGGCCGGGGAACAGCGGATAGCGCGTGCCGTTGCCTTCATTGGCCGCGTCGCGGTCGATCGCGAGCAAGGTGACCGAGTCGTAGAACTGGCCGCTGCTGCTGCACGGGATGCGCCAGAGGCGCACGTTGACGATTTCCTCGAAGTAGCGGTCAGGAAAGTTGACGTCGCGTGCGGCGAGCAGCACGCGGAACGGCGCGCTGGCCGGATACAACGGACCGCTGAACTGCTCGGGCAGCGGATGGGCCAGGCAACTCGGCGCATAGGTACGGTAGAGGTTGGGTTCGGGCGTCAGCGACTTGACGACCGGGTCGGTCAGGTTCTTGGCTTCGCGCTGCGGCGCGGCCACGGTTTGCGCAGCGCCCAGCAGCGCGCGGATCTGCGCTGTCTCCTTCGCGGCGTTCTGGTCGCGCTGCAGCGCGGCGTCGCCGAGGATGACCTGTTCGTTGGCACCGGCCTGCAGCGCGAACACGGAACCGACCAGCCACAGCCCGGCGGCTGCCCATGTCTTTAACTTGCACATAACGATTTCTCCCTAAAGGTTTTCGTGCGAGCGGCAACGTTCGCGAGAGTGTTGTGGAATGGATGAATTGCCGGTGAACTTTTTCGCCCTGCACCGCGTGCCGCGCCGGGGCCGGCGGCGCTACTGCAGCGGCTGCGCTTTCCGCATAATGTCCGGTCCTCGTGCCCGGCCATTCTTGCATGCAGCTCGTCGATATCGGCGCCAACCTGACGCATTCCTCCTTTCAGCACGATCTGGCCGCGGTGCTGGACCGCGCCGCGGCGCACGGCGTGACCCAGCTCGTCGTGACCGGCGCCAGCCGCGACGGCAGCCCGCAGGCGCTGGCGCTCGCGCGGGCGCATCCGGGCCGGCTGTTCGCGACGGCCGGCGTGCATCCGCACCACGCCGACGAGTACGACGCCGACTGCGACGGATTGCTGCGCGAACTCGTCGCAGCGCCGGAGGTGCGCGCGGTCGGCGAGACCGGCCTGGACTACCACCGCGACCTGTCGCCGCGGCCGACCCAGCAGTTCGCGTTCGAACGCCAGCTGCAGATCGCGCTGGACTGCGGCAAGCCGCTGTTCCTGCACCAGCGCGACGCGCACGACGATTTCATGGCCATACTGCGGCCCGTGCGCGACCGCCTCGCGGCCGTGGTCGTACATTGCTTCACGGGCACGCGCGAGGAGCTGTTCGACTACCTCGATCTCGACTGCCACATCGGCATCACCGGCTGGATCTGCGACGAGCGCCGCGGCACGCACCTGCGCGAGATCGTCGGCAACGTGCCGCTGAGCCGGCTCATGATCGAGACCGACAGCCCGTACCTGCTGCCGCGCAATCTCAAGCCCATGCCCAGCCACCGCCGCAACGAGCCGATGTTCCTCGCGCACATCTGCGCCGAAGTCGCGCGCGACCGCGGCGAAGCGATGGCGACGACCGCGGCCGGCACGACGGCGACGGCCCGGGCGTTCTTCGGGCTGTAGGGCAGACCCGGCGGCGCGGAAACGTCGTACTCGGCGGCCGACGGTGCCCAGGCGACCGGGAGACGACGCCGCCGCGCAAGTGCCGGGCGGACCTGACGGGAACCAAGCGTTACGCAACCGGTCAGACGCGTCTGGCATCTTAGGGGACGCCGCCGCCGAGACCTTTCCATGACCCGACCCAACCGCAGCCTCGTCTGGATTGCCGGTTTCCTCGCCGCGATCGCCGTCCTGGCCAGCCTGATCGCGCCGCGCCTGGCCCAGGCCTTCCTCGCCAATCCCTTCTTCAACGGCATCATCCTGCTCGTGCTGCTCGCGGGCGTCGCCGTCAACCTGCGCCAGGTGCTCGCGCTCAATCGCGACATCGACTGGATAGAAAGCTACCGCCGCGCGAATCCCGAACGTCCCGTCGTCGGCCGGCCGCGGCTGCTCGCGCCGCTCGCGCGCATGCTCGCCGGGCGCGAGCGCGGCAAGCTCGCGCTGAGCCCGAGCACCATGCGCACCTTGCTCGACGGCGTGTACCTGCGGCTCGAGGAGGCGCGCGACCTGTCACGCTACCTGATCGGCCTCGCGATCTTTCTCGGCCTGCTCGGCACGTTCTGGGGCCTGCTCGGCACGATACGCTCGGTGTCGGACATCATCGCGTCGCTCGGCGTCGGCACCGACGCCGTGGCCATGTTCACGGCGCTCAAGGACCATCTGCGCGAACCGCTGGCCGGCATGGCGACGAGCTTCTCGACCTCGCTGTTCGGCCTGGCCAGCTCGCTCGTGCTCGGCTTCCTCGACCTGCAGGCGGGCCATGCGCAGAACCGCTTCTACAACGAAATGGAAGAGTGGCTGTCGACCGTGACCAAGCTGTCCGTCGGCGGCGCCGGCCTCGGCGCGGACATGGAGGCCTCGGTGCCGGCCTACGTGCAGGCCCTGCTCGAACAGACCGCCGACGGCCTCGAGCGCATGCAGCGCGCGATCGTCGACAACGAGCGCGAGCGGCGCAGCGCGAATGAGCAGCTCGGCGAGCTCAACGCGCAGCTGGCGCGCCTGACCGAATTCCTCGGCCGCGACGCGCGCGAACGCCATGCCGCCGTCGAAACCCAGGAAGAACTGCGCGCGACTCTGAAGACCCTGGCCGGCCACAACGCCGGCAGCTCGCTGTCGGACGAGCTGCGCAACGAATTCCGGCTGCTGTCGCGCACGATCGCCGCGGCGCTGGACAACCAGCGCCGCGGCACCGGCGCCGAACGCGAACGGTACTGAGCCCGATGCGCAGCCTCGCCGCCCGCCGCCGCGGTACGGACATCTGGCCCGGCTTCGTCGACGCCCTGACCTCGCTGATCATGGTGCTGATCTTCGTGCTGCTGGTCTTCGCGCTCGGCCAGTTCGTGCTGTCGGATTCGCTGGCCGGCAAGAACCGCGCGCTGGCCGATCTGAATGCGCGCGTCGCCGAACTCGCGAAGACCCTGTCCCTGGCCGAGGACGGCAGGCGCCGCCTCGACACGCAGGTCAAGGAACTGTCGGCATCGCTCGGCACGGTCAGCGCCGAGCGCGACGAAGCGCGCGGCGCGCTCGATGCGGCCCAGGCCGAGGCCGCGCGCCTGAACGCCGACATCGCCGCGCTGACCCAGCTCAAGAGCCAGCTCGAGAGCGAGGTCGCGCGGCTCGCGAACGAGCTCGGCCTGAGCCAGAACGAAGTGGCCAAGGGCAAGGAGCTGTCGGCGCAGCAGGTCGCGCAGCTCGAACTGCTGAACCGGCAGATGGCCGCGCTGAATGCGCAGCTCGCGCAGATCCAGGCGGCGCTGGATCTCGCCAACAAGGACATCAAGGCGAAGGACGTGCGGATCGCCGACCTCGGCAAGCAGCTCAACGTCGCGCTGGCCAACCGCGTCGGCGAGCTCGAACGCTATCGCTCGGAATTCTTCGGCCGCCTGCGCGCGGCGCTCGGCGACCGTTCCGACGTGCGCATTGTCGGCGACCGCTTCGTCGTGCCGACCGACATCCTGTTCGACACGGGCTCGGCCGAGCTAGGCCCGACCGCACAGGCCTCGATGGACAAGCTCGCCGAGACGGTCAAGCTCGTCGCGGCCGAGATTCCGTCGAGCCTCGACTGGGTGCTGCGCATCGACGGTCACACCGACGCGCGGCCGATCCACACCGACCGCTTCCCGTCGAACTGGGAACTGTCCTCGGCGCGCGCCGTGTCCATCGTCAAATACCTCGCCGTGCAGGGCATTCCGGCGCACCGGCTGTCGGCCAACGGCTTCGGCCAGTTCCAGCCGCTGGACCCGGCGCAGACGCCCGAAGCCTTCGCGCGCAACCGGCGCATCGAAATCCAGCTGACGAATCGGTGAGCGTGACGGCGTGAGCCGCAGGTTGCCGGCGGCTCGCCGCGAACCTACGGTTTCTTCTTGACCGCGGGCTTGTCGACCGCCGCCGCGTCCAGCGCGGCCCAGCCGCCGAACTGCAGGCCGACGACCTGATCGACGGCGATCGCGATCTTGTCCAGCGCATGGGCCGGCGTGCCGCTGACGCGATAGGTCACGATGGCTTCACTGCCTTCGTCCTTCGGCGCGATCGCGATGCTGAGTACGCCGGTGACGGCCATGTCCTGCAGCGGACCGAGCGCCGCATTCAGCCGCACGAGTTCGTTGCGCCTGAGCATGATGATGCGGCCGTGCTCGGCGCCGCCGTCGGGCCAGCGTTCGCAGAAGCAGCCGCCCAGGGTCAGCGACAGGCTGAGGTTGGCCGGGTTGCCCGACCAGGTGTGTTCCTTGGGCCACCAGCGCGCCGGCTGGCCGAGGGTCGCCCAGGCCTGCGCCGGCGTCGCGGCGATGCTCAGGCGATGTTCGACGATGAAACCTTCGGGCGCCGACTGCTTGACGGCGGCGGCCGCCGGCAGCGCGGCCAGGATCGACAGGACGGCAATCGCGAGACGTGTACGCATGACCGGCTCCGCGGTAGGGGCGGCGCGATTATCGCGCGGCCCGGGTCGCCGGTCAGGTGTGCGCGGCGAACCTGCGGATATGGGGGCGGGCGGCCGCCGCCGTGCGCGGCGACCGCTCGGCCTGCCGCACCGGATATTGCCGTCAGCCGAGCCGGCCGACGCGCAAGGCGAGGCTCCAGCGCACCGGGCGGATTTCGGCCGCATCACCCCAGGCGTCGGCGAATGCGGCGGTGAGACCGGCGACCGGGTCTTCGCCCTGCGTCTGCAGATAACGTTGCGTGGCCGACCAGGAACGCAGGTAGGCGAGGAATGCGGCGAGATCCCACTGTGCGACGAGCTCGAACGGCGGTGCGGCGATGCGCTCGAACGGAAACGCGAGCGGGGCGTAGCCGGACTCGACGAGGCGGCGCTCGGGCGCCCAGTAGCTGTCGAGCAGATCGACGTAGAGATGCTGCTTGATCGCGTCGACGGCCGGCGTGACCGCGCAGTCGGCGTAGCTCCATTGCGCAACGACGCCGCCGGGGCGCAGCACGCGGCGGACTTCCGCATGGAACGCGTCGAGGTCGAACCAGTGCAGGGCCTGCGCGACCGTGACGAGATCGGCGCTCGCGTCGGCGAGGCTCGACGCTTCGGCGCGCTCGACGCGGTAGTCGATGTTCGGCGCGGCTTCGGCCTGCGCGATCTGCGCGGCGCTCGGGTCGGTCGCGACGACGTGCGCGAACCGTTCGGCGAGGCCGATGCTGGCCTGGCCGTTGCCGCAGCCCGCGTCCCAGGCGAGTTCGCGGCCCGGCGCCTGCGCCGCGAGCCATGCGAACAGCCCGGGCGCGTAGCGCGGCCGTGCCGTGCGATACAGCGACGAATAGGTGGAGAAATGATCCTTGAACGTCATCGCGGGCTCCGTCTGTGGTGCGGCGGTGCGGCGGCTCCGGGCCGCTTCGCCAGGGCGGGACGCGCGGCGGCCGTCGCGATCGCGCGCGACTGCCCGGGCTGCAGCCCGTCCAGCGAATGCTCGCCGATGCGCACGCGCACGAGGCGCAGGGTCGGCAGGCCGACGGCCGCCGTCATGCGGCGCACCTGGCGGTTGCGGCCTTCGCGCAGGGTCAGCGCGATCCAGGCATCGGGCACGTTCTTGCGGAAGCGTACCGGCGGATCGCGCGGCCACAGCGCCGGCTTGTCGAGGCGCTCGGCCCGTGCCGGCAGGGTCGGTCCGTCGTTGAGCATCACACCGCGGCGCAGGGCCTGCAGCGCCGTGTCGTCGACGACGCCTTCGACCTGCACCCAGTAGGTCTTTTCCTGCTTGTGGCGCGGATCGGTCAGGCGATGCGCGAGATCGCCGTCGTCGGTCAGCAGTAGCAGGCCTTCGGAATCCGCATCGAGGCGGCCGGCCGCATAGACGCCGGGCTCGCGGATGTAGTCGGCCAGGGTCGGCCGCGGCGGCGTGCTGCGGTCGGTGAACTGGCACAGCACGCCATAGGGCTTGTTGAACGCGAGCAGCATGGACGGGCGGCGCGCGGAACGAGGCCCGCGCGCCGCGGCGGCTTTACTACTTGGCCGGCTCGACCGGCTGCTTGGCCGCATCGGCCGGCGCGGGCGCGGCGGCCGGCTTGACGAACTTCAGGGTCATGCGGTCGGACTCGCCGATCGCGCGGTACTTGTCCTTGTCCTTGTCGCCGAGCGTGAACGACGGCGGCAGGGTCCAGACGCCCTTCTCGTAGTCCTTGGTGTCTTTGGGATTGGCGTTGATCTCGCTCTTGTCGGCCAGGGTGAAGCCGGCGTCGGTGGCGAGCTTGATGACGTAGTCCTCGGGGATGTAGCCCGATTCCTTGGTCTTCTCCAGCGCCGTGCCCGGCGCGGCGCGGTGATCGGTCACGCCGAGCACGCCGCCGGGCTTGAGCACGTCGAACGCCGCCTTGAACACGGCTGCGTCGTCGTTCCACGCCATGAAGTTGTGCACGTTGCGGAACGTCAGCACGAGATCGGCGCTGCCCGGCTCGCCGAAGGACGGGGCGTTCATCGGGAACTCGCGCACGACGACTTCGCCGTAGCGGTCGGCGTCGCCGGCGAGCTTTTCCTTGTACTTCGCGTTGCTCTTGTCCAGGTAGTTCTTGGTGCCTTCGCTCGCGGCCGTGGCCGGATCGACGATCGCGGCCGTCAGCTTGCCCTGGCCCTTGAGCAGCGGCGCGAGGATTTCGGTGTACCAGCCGCCGCCCGGAGTGATCTCGACGACGTTCATGCCGGGCTTGAGGCCGAAGAACGCGAGCGTTTCGCGCGGATGGCGATAGGCGTCGCGGGCCTTGTTCTCTTCCGAACGCCAGTGGCCGACGAGCACCTGGCTCTGCAGGATGTCCCAGTTGGCCACGTCGGCCGGCACGGCGACCGGCGGCGGTACAGCCGGCGCGGCGGGCTTCGGCGCTTCGGGCGCGGCGGCCGGCTTCGGCGGCTCGGGGTTGCCGCCGCAGGCGGCGAGTACCAGGGCGAGGGCGAACGGCAGGGCGAGCTTCTGCATGGCGGCTCCGCAAACAGGGTGGGGAAGAGCGGCAGGCTAGCACGCAGCGCGTGAAAGCCGGAACCGTCCTGGGCCGTGCCGTGGCCCGAACGCGCCGAAACGGCAAGCTCAGCGCGATCGCCGCCGCGGCGGCGTCACGGCCGTCGCCGCGCTGTGTTCGGCGGCTTCGAGCAGCAGCCATTCGCGGAACGCCGCGATACCGGCGTGCCGTGCCGAACGCGGCGGATAGACGAGGTAGTGCGACCACTCCGCGCGCAGCCGCTCGGGCATGAGCATGACGAGCCGGCCGCTGTCGATGTGCGGCTTGACGAGGGTCATCCGGCCCAGCGCGACGCCGAGACCTTCCAGCGCTGCGCGGTGCAGGGTTTCGGTGTCGCCGAAGTTCGCGACGTAACGCTTCGGCGGCTGGCCGCCGAACTGGCGGAACCAGTCGGCCCACCAGTCGCCGGGATCGCCGAGCAGCGGCCAGCGCGCGAGCTCGGACGGCTGCGGCCTGCGGCTGCGGCGCTTGAGCAGCGCCGGACTCGCGACCGGCGTGATCCACTCGTGGAACAGATGGATTGCGTCGAGTCCGGGCCAGACGCCGGGACCGAAGCGCAGCGCCGCATCGACCGGATCCTTCGCGAAATCGACGAGCCCCGTACCCGAGTGCAGATGCAGTTCGAGCTCCGGATGCTGCGCGACGAACCGCGGCAGCCGCGGCACGAGCCAGCCCGACGCGACGGTCGGCATCATGCTGATGCGCAGCACGCCCTCGCGGCACTGCGGCCGCGGCTCCAGCGCGCGCTCGATGGCCGCGAGCGGTCCTTCGACCGCATCGAGCAGGCGCGTGCCGTCCTCGGTCAGGTTCACGCCGCGCGGACCGCGCACGAACAAGGTCTGCTGCAGACGTTGCTCCAGCGCGCGGATCTGATGGCTCAGCGCGCTGACCGTGAGGTTCAGCCGCTGCGCCGCGCGTGAGAGATTGCGCTGCTGCGCGGCCAGCACGAAGGCCTGCAGCGACGCGAGCGGGGGTCGGGCCATGTTGAAAATCCCTCAAGCCTGGCTTGCAAAGATGTCGCTTTTTACGGCGTTTCGGCGCCGCTACGCTGTCAGCACCTTCAACCGACGTCAACTCCCGAACGCCGAAACGGAGCATCCCCATGGCGACGATCTGGAAAGAACTGCTGTTCCTGCACGGCCATTTCGGCCGGCCCGAGGACCTGCTCGACGAGATGCCGGTGCCGGCGGCCGTCGCGGATGCGCCGCGCGACGTTCCGGCGCCGCGCGAAGCGGCGCTCGATGCCGACGCGCTGGCCTGCGGCGGCTGCCATTGAGGCGAGCCCGCCGGATTCGTCGCGCCGTCGGACCGCGTTTTCCGCGCTCGCCGGCGCGACCCGATCCGGTTACTTGCGCTTGAAGCGCAGCGCCATGCCGCGGCTGCCGCCCGCATCGAGCGCATGCACGTCTTCGCCGTGGCAGGACTTCACGTCGGTGACGGTGTAGATCGCGGCCGGGTCGAGCTCGTGCACGAGGCGTAGCAGTTCGGGCATGCGGCGGCGCCTGTCGACGACGTAGAGCACCTGCACCGAGGCCTCGCCGCGGTGGCGGCCTGCGAGTTCGACGACGGAATAGCCGCGTTTGGTCAGCTGCTCGGCGAGATTGCAGGCGCTGCAGTACGAAATGACGCGGACGAGTTCGCGGCCGACGCCGAGGCGGCGCTCCAGGGTGATGCCGACGAAATTGCCGGTCGCGTAGCCGGCGGCGTAGGCGATCACGAGATACCAGTGGTCCACGTGGCCGATGACCTTGCTCGCGGCGAGGATCCAGATCGCCGCTTCGCAGAAGCCGATCAGCGCCGCGAGCAGGCGGTAGCCGCGGAAGCCGACGAGGATGCGTACGGTGCCGAGCGACACGTCGACGATGCGCGCGCAGAAGATCGCGACGGCGAGCAGGGCCGGATGGGAATCGATCAGCTGGATCAGCAGGCTCATGGTCGTCGCGCGATGAAGGCGGCCCGTGTCGGAGCCGGAACGGAGGGCGGAAGGGTCGGAATGCCGCGCACACTCAACGCAGGGTCTGGCGCTGCACGTTCTGCTTGACGGAATCGGCTTCGATCGCGATCCAGACGAACTGGCGGCCGGTGTCGGCGGCCATGAGCTTGCGCATCTCGCTCAGCGACGTGCCGCAGGGGCCGCACCAGGCGGCCCAGTACAGGACCACGACGACGTCGATGCCGGCGAGATCGGGCTTGGCGAGCGGCTGGCCGCTCTTGTCGTTGAGGAAGCCGACGAGTTCGTCGACGGACAACCCGCCGGGCAGCGCCTTGCGCCCGGTCAGCGCCGCGTTGAAGCGCCACGGCAGGCGGTAGCTCCAGCCGACGCTGTGCAGCACGTGACTGCCGTCGGCGAGGAACACGTCCATGCGCGGCAGCCGCAACCCGCCCAGCGATTCGAGCTGATGCAGGCGCCGGCGCGAAATCTCGGTCTCGACCAGGCGCACGTTCGGCGGCATCTGGTCGGCGGCCGGCAGGCGGCTGCGGCGCGCGGCATCGGTCACGTCGAGCGCGACGCCGGCTTCGGCCTGGGCCGGCGGGTCGGCGGTCTGCAGCAGGGACAGGGCGAGCAGGGCGGCGGCGAGATTCATGGGGTCGGATTCGTCAGGCTCTTGGCATAGCGCCAGGCGGCGGCGCCGTCGTCGTAGTAGGCGTCGAGCGCCGCGATGCGGCGATAGCCGCGGCTTTCGTACAGCCGCACGGCGGCGGCGTTGTCGCGGCGCACTTCGAGGCTCAGGGTCTGCAGGCCCCGCGCGCGCGCGGCCGTCTCGGCGGCGGCCAGCAGCGCCGCGCCGATGCC
>NZ_JANFVR010000142.1 GCF_024609805.1 Tahibacter caeni
TCGCGGCGGCCTGCTCGAGCCTGAGCTGCAGGGCGCTGATGTTGCCGGCCGCGTGGAAGCGTCCGGCGAGCTCGGCCGATGCCGCGGCCGCGGCCGCGACCGCCTCGCGCATCACGGCGACCTGGTCGGCGCCGGCCGCCGCATGCCAGGCGTCGTACGTGTCGGCGGCGAGATCATTCAGCGCTGCGGCGACGAGCTGCTGGGCGCGTTCGTACTCGCCGTCGGCCAGACGCCTGCGCGCCGGCAGCAGCAACAGATCGCTCAGCGGCAGGCTCAGGCCCAGGGTGATCTTGTGCGGACCGTCGTCGCGCACCGCGGCGCCGGAGAAGGTCGGATTGCCGATGCGGCTCGCGGCGACGACGTCGGCCTGCGCGATGCCGAGCTCGGCATACCGCGCGGTGATCTCCGGATTGCGCAGCTGGGCCACGCGGAAGGCCGTGTCCGCCGTCAGCGGCGCGGCCAGCAGTTCGGCGGCGCGCGCGTCGATCGCGGCGGCGCCGGCGGCGTCGTTGCGCCATTCGAACGCGCTGGGCAGGCGCGACTGCAACAGCTGCTCGACGTTGTCGGCGCCTTCGCGGCGAGAAACGCCGACGCAGCCGGACAAGGACGCGACGGCGACGGCGGCTGCCAGCGGCAGCCGCATCAGGGCGATTGCGGCCGCGAGCGGCGGCCGCCAGGAAAAGCGGTTCATGGTCGTACTCGTAGGTCGCAGCGCTGCGGAGCAGCGGCTGCATTCATGGGAGCGCGGGGCGCGCGGTGATGGCGCGATCGGTGGATCGCGCGCCTACGTTCAGACGATGGGAGGTCGCAACGGTACGCCGTCGCGCAGCGCCGGCAGCGCCACGAGACGCGGCAGCGGCTGCTCGCGGCGGCTGCCGACGGCATCGCCGGCATACGTGGAAACCGGCAGATTCAGCGAGAAGGTGCAGGCGCAGGCGCAATGGCCGGGCTTGCAGCAGGAAGAATGTTTGTTGTGGTCGTGGCCGCCGTCGTCGGCTGCCGGGGCCGGTGCCGCGTCGTCGCCGCGGCAATGCGTCGCGGCGGTGGCCGCATCGGCAGACTGGCCCGACTCCGCCGCGGCCGGCATCGCCGCCATCGCAACGGGCGCAACGAGCCCGTTGAAGCAGAGCAGCAGTGCGAGCAGCAGGCGGACGGCGATACGCAGCACGAGGGGACAGGGGCAGCCGGAGGCGGCGCATAGACTGCAGGCGGCCTGCGGAAGTTTCAAGGCTGGCGGCCTCGCCGGTGCCGGCCGATCCAATGCCCCGATCGAGCGGCACGCGGTGCCGAACCACCGGCCACGCCCGTTACGGCGAGGCCGGCTTCTGCCGCACCGGATCGGCGACCGCATGTTTCCGGATTGCGACGGCAATCCGGTCAACCCCGTCGTGCGCCGCGGACGCCGGCTGAAACCCGGCCGTCCGATTCATGCGTCGACGCCGATCGAGAGCGCCGGGCGCCAGCCGGCTTCGACGCGACCGATCCGACATCCTTCATAGCGCAAGTCGATCGCGTGCGGTGTCGTACGTCGGCTCCGCAGTCCTTCCCTGAGAGTTCCCGCGCCTCGGCGGCAGTGGGCAGCGAAGCATCGGCGATACGGCCGGCGTTGCGTTCGGCGCGGCAGTGAACGCCGACGCGAGATCGGCGCAGCGGTGCGCGCCGGACGGCACGGCATAGTCCCGCACGATCGTCGCAATCCGGCAGTTGGCTCGCGGCCTTGGGGGGGAATGGTCCCTTGCGTCATGAATCGAATGCGGCAGGTCATTTCTGTCCGCAGCCGCATGCATCCGTGTCTTACGGGTTGCAATCCGGATCGGTTACCGTCGGCGGGTCGTATTCGGCCGGTACCCGTGGATGGATGCATCGCGCGTGATCGCCGATCGCTCTCGTAGGACGAATTGCGTTTGTCAGGGGAAAATTCATGAGTTCGCGGCATTGTTCGGGCGCAGCTTCTGCGCGTGCGTCATCGGCTGCGCGCGCCTGGCGCCGCCTGTCTTCCGGTCTTGTCGCCGCCGCCGTCGCGGCGCTGACCGTGCTCGGCGGCATCGGCGCCCCGATAGAGCCAGCCGGTGCCACGGCGCAATTGATCGGTTGGGAGGTCGAAGGGTCTGCGTGACGCCGAACGGCGGGCAGGCGCCGGGTGGTGGCGCCGTGATCCCGGAGGACAGCAACGCTCCGTTAGCCGATTTACCGGCGCATGACCCGACGGTCGGCACGATGGCCGGCGAAGCGATGGCCGAAGGCGGTGCCGCGACCTATTCGATTCCGATCACCGTGCCGCCGGGCCGCAAGGGCATGCAGCCGTCCTTGTCGCTGAGCTATTCCAGTCGCAGCGGTGTGGGCACGGCGGGACTTGGCTGGTCGCTCGGTGGCCTGTCGTCGATCCATCGCTGCCCGCGCACGCCCGAGCAGGACGGCGAGTCGCGCGCCGTGCGCGGCGACGGCTCGGATCGTCTGTGCCTCGACGGCATGCGTCTGATCCTCGTCGATCCGTCATCGCTGGCGCCGATACCGAATCAGGGCGGCTATGGCCTGGTCAACGCGGTCTATCGCACCGAGATCGACAGCTTCGTGCGCGTGACGCAATACGGTGCGGCGCTGTCGGGCGCCGGCAGCTGCTTCACGGTCGAGACCAAGTCCGGCGTCGTGCGCCATTACGGCGGCATTGCGTCGGGCGGCACCTGCGGCACTGATGCCGTGGTGGTGCCGGGCGGTGCGACAGCGCCGCTGTCGTGGATGCTCAAGCGCGAGGTCGATCCGCTCGGCAACACGGTCACCTACACCTACGGCAATTCGGACATCGCCGGCATGTACGGCGCCGGCGAGGTGCTGCTGCACTACATCAACTACACGGGTCACGGCGCCGACCTCGGCGACCGCTCGGTGATGCTGATCTATGAGGTGCGCCCGGACACCGATCAGACCTCGTCCTACGTCGCCGGCGGCGTCACGCGCCAGACGCGACGGCTGCGTTCGATCGTCACCGACGACGGCAGCCAGCCGGTACGCACCTACACCTTGGACTACCGGACCAGCAGCTACAGCGGCCGCAGCCTGCTCGGCTGGGTAACGGAGTGCAGCAGTGCGCCGGGCAGCAGTTCGCAGGACTGTCATGACGCGACGACATTCGACTACGCCGACAGCGGCGAGATCCGCTGGCCGCACGAATTCAGGCGCCTGACGATTCCGGGGCTCGCGTCGGCCCAGCTCGAACAGCCCGATGCGACGCACGCGACCGAGCCGCCGATGGGACCGATGTCCGTCGATGCGCCGCTGGTGGACAACGCCGCGCGGCCGGCGACGGTGCGCGAAGTCGGCGACTTCGACGGCGACGGCGCGCGCGAGCTCGGCATCACGCACTACGACAGCAACGGCCAGGTCAGGCAGTATCTCGCGGCGTTTTCCGCCGATCGGCAACTGCGCGGCATCGTCGACGCGGATGCCGGGCTCGGCGTGCAGGGCGTGCTGTCGGCGACGCGCCAGCTCGCCGACGTCAACGGCGACGGCCGCACCGACGTCATCGCCCGGCACATGGTCGGCGGCCAGCGCAAGATCACGATCGGGGTGTGGACCACGAACGGCAGCACGAGCTGGCTGCCGGGCAATTTCACGCTTCACGACCTGGCTATACCGCTGCCGAATGCAACGCAGACGACCGGCTGCGAGAGCGTGTCGTTCGCCGACATGAACGGCGACGGCCGCGCCGATCTCGTGCTCGAAGTGCCGAGCGGCATGGTCTGCGGCACGACCGGCAATCCGTTCCCGCCCTACGAGGTGCGCATCTATCTCGGCCAGGTCGGCGCTGATCCGCTGGTGCCGGCGTTCGCCGCGACGCCGAGCCTGACGAAAGCGCTGGCCAACGTGTCCGGCAGCAACGGCACCGTGCTGCGCGAGAGCATGACCCTGATGGACTTCGACGGCGACGGGTTGCCCGATGCGCTGGTGTCGCGGCAGGCCGACGAGGCCGAGCAGAACCGTACGCTCAAAGTCTGGTTCGGCCGCAACGTCGGCGGCAGCTATACGCTGGGTGGCACGGGTCGGGAAATTACCTCCATCAGCGATCTCGCGAGCCCTGCGCTCGGCAGCGACGAGACACACAAGCAGGCCTATAACCAATGGGCCGACGTCAACGGCGACGGATTGCCCGACTGGATCGCCGCGGTGATCTCGGGCGGGCAGGGCCGCTGGGCCGTGCGACTGAACCAGGGCGGCGTGCTCGGACCGCGCATCGTCACGAGCAGTACTCGCGGACTCGAACGCTGCGTCAACGATCCGCGAACGAACACGACGAACAACCACTGCGGCACGCGCTGGCAGCCGGTGTTCACCGCGCTGATGCGCACCGGCGATGTGGACAGCGACGGCCGCGCCGACCTGCTGATACCGCGCGCCTTTGCCGCGCGGCTCTGCGTACGCCGCACCGTGGCCGATCCGATCGACATCGGCAACGAGAACTACGAATACTGGTGCCCGGAGAACCCGCAGACCGGCGCGCTCGATCCGGCACCGGCGGGCCTGCTCGTGAGTCCGCGCGACAAGTACTACGGCATGTATGCGCCGGGCGGCAATGCGAACGACGGGAGTCAGGCCGGCCGCTTCGGCGGCGACTTCGATCCGAGCGCATATTTCCTCGATGCGCTGCGCTTCGTACAGACCGGCGAGAGCAGTTTCGACGTCGAGCAGACGCCGACCGACATCGTGCGGGGCCAGTCGAGCTTCGATCTGTACGGCGACGGCCTGGCCGACCAGATCAGCTATGTCGGCAATCCGTACGTGCCGTCCACCCTGCTGCCGCGCCTCGACGCGCTCGCGCTGACCGGCGCCGGCCTCGGACCGGCGAGTCTGCCCGACGGGACGCCGGTGACCGATCTCGAAACGCAGCGTTTTTCCTATGTCAGCGAGAACCTCGGCGTCGGCCGGCTGTCCCCGACCCTGGCGGCGCACGCGCCGCAGCCGGCCAATGTGTCGGCCGCGGCGGACATGCCGCGGCTGCCCGAGCTCATGACCGGCGCGATCAATGGCCTCGGCGACACGGCGAGCTGGTTGCACCTGCCGCTCGGCGCCGGGCTGTCGGTGTCCGGCCTGAACGTCGCCGGGCAGCCGTTCTACAGCATTCCGGCGCAGCGCTATACCGACGCGCGGCACTACTACTTCGCTTCGTCGATGCCGGTGGTCTACTCGCTGCTGCGCAGCAACGGCATCGGCGACGTGGTCGGTGTGCGCACGCAGTTCTTCACTTATGCCGAAGCCATGTACAACCATCAGGGTAGTGGCTTTCAGGGCTTCCGCCAGATCGCGAGCTATACGGCGACCAACAACCTGGCCGTCGATCGCGAGCTGCGCACCCTGACCACGTTCCATCAGAAGTTCCCAATGACCGGCAAGACGGCGTCGGTCGCCGTCGCGCCGAGCAGTCAGCCGAATGTGCCGATCACGCGGCAGGTCGACGAGTGGCGCTGTACCCTCGGCGCGAGCCAGCGTCAGATCTGTCCCGGCGACGGTTCGCCGCCGGCGGCGCCGCAGCGCGACACGGTGTATTTCCCGTATCTGGATCGCCAGGTCGCGACGACGTACGACCTCGTGTCGGCCGAACTCGGCGTGAGCACGCCAGTGAGCGAGGTCGAAACGATCAACGCGGCGAGCAGCAGCGCGGCAGCATCGGGCTGGGACGCCTATGGCAATCTGAAGCATCAGATCGTCACGAGCCGCGACATCGGCAGCGGCACATATCCGGAAGGTCGCTTCGTCGATGAGCACGTGCGCACGACGACGAGAACCTACGCGACCGACCCGACGACCTGGTATCTCGGCCGGCTCGGCAGCGAAACCGTCACGACTTCGATCACTTACAACGCTAGCCACGCACTGCCGTCGGGCGCCAGCGCGCCGGCGCACACCGTGACGACGAACTACGAGTGGAACGACGACCACACCCCGAAACGTCAGGTGCTGCAGCCGGGTATTGCGGGTCAGGAGGCCACCACGGCCTGGTGCTATCGCACGGCCACGAGCGATTGCCCGGCACCGCCGTCCGGAACGAACTACGGCCTGCCGAGCAGTGTGGTCGTCAGCGCGCCCGACGCGGGCGCCGCGCGGCGCACGAGCTATACCTATACCCGGAACGGCATCGCCACGGCCGACGACGGCTATTTCGTGCTGACGACGACGAACGCGCTGGGCCAGGTCATGACGACCGAGCGGCGGCCGCGCGACGGCGACGTATCGCGTGCCATCGCGCCGAACCTGACCTCGGCCGTGACCGTCGTCGATGCGTTCGAGCGACCGATACTCGTCGAGACGCGCGGCACCAACAATGCGCTGATCGAGCCGGAAACCCGCACGGCGCTGACGCGCTACGACGTGAACCGCTGTTCCGCGGAAGTCGGCACGGTCGGCGGCGGCGGAGAAACCCATGCGGCCTACTGCGCGACGACGGTCAAGGCCGGCGCGCCGACGACCTTGACTTGGTACGACCGGCTCGGCCGCACCGTGAAATCCGCCCAGCGCGGCTTCGATGGCACGTTCGTCGTGACCAAGACCGAATACGACCTCATGGGTACCGTGCAGCGACAGTCCATGCCGCGCTATGCGAGCGCCTCGAGCGATCAATGGCAGCAGCGCAGCTATGACCGTCAGGGGCGCGTCACGCAACAAACCGATCCCGCTGCCGATCTCGCGACCGGCAACGGCAACCGGTTGACGAAGTTCACCTACGCCGGCCGACGCACGACGACACGCGTGCAGGACAGCGGTCTCAGCCAGACTTCGCCGTGTGCGGCCAACACGGCTTGCTACGAGATCAAGAGCTACACGAACGTGCTCGGCCAGCCGCTCTACGGCGTCGATGCCGGCAATGCGCCGACGCGCAGCTGGGTGGACCCGAACGGCAAGCTCGTCGCGGTGCAGGACAACGAAAACGTAGTGACGCGCGCGAGCTTCGACGCGCGCGGCCGGCGCACGCAAAGCGTCGACCCGGATCAGGGCAGCTGGAGCTTCGTGAGCAGCGGCCTCGACGAGCTCGTCACGCAGACCGACGCGCGCGGCGCGGTGACGGCCGTGACCCAGCGGGACCTGCTCGGCCGCGTGCGCCAGCTCACGCGTACGCCGCCCGGTTCGCCGCCGACTGGCATGACGAACGAGGTGCTCGTCGACGAATGGACCTACGATCCGGTCAACGGTGCGGGCCAGCTCGACACCGTGCTGCGCAAGCGCGGCTCCACCATCGGCACTGCCGTGCAGGTCTGGAAAGAAGCCTACGGCTACGAAGCCGCGACGCGGCGGCCGTCGACGATCACGAGCACCGTGGAAGGCGAAGGCAGCGCCTGGACCAGCAGCGTGACCTACGACAGCAGCGGCCGCGAGGCAACGCGCACGTATCCGAGCGGGCTGGTCGTGCGCACCGACTACACGAGCTACGGTCAGTTGCTGCGGCTCAGCAACAATACATCGAACGCGGTCTACTGGACCGCGAACGCGGCCGACGCCTGGGGCAAGGTGACGGCCGAGACCTTCGGCAACGGTCTGACCGGGGTGCACGTCTCGGCCGCCAGCACGGGGCAGGCCAAACAGCTGCAGTGGAAGAGCGGCGCGACGACGGTCGAGAGTTTCAATTACAGCTACGATGCGCTCGGCAACCTGATGTCGCAGCTGCGCGGCGGCATCACCGAGACCTACGCCTACGATGCGCGCCAGCGCTTGACCGGCACGAGCCTGTCCAGCGGAGGCAGCGTCGGCTTCGTGTACTCGGCATCCGGCAACCTGCTGAGCAAGAGCGACTTCAGCGCCGGCGGCAGCGCCTACGGCTACGGCGGCAACGGCTGCGGCCCGCACGGCGCGAGCAGCGTCGCGCTGCCGGCCGGCGGCACGATCACCTATGCCTGCGATGCGAACGGCAACGTGATCGGCGGCAGCGCGTTGACGGCGACGTTCGACGCGGAGAACCGCCCGCGCACGATCGTGCGCAGCGCGAGTGGCTCGGGTGTCGCCGGCGGCAACGATCTGATCTTCCGCAACGGCTTCGAAACCGCCTCGATGCTCGACCCCGGCGGCGCGACCGACGGCAACATGACGTATGCCTATGACGCCAAGGGTGGCCGTTACCTCGAGATCGCCGCCGGCCGCACGACACGCTACGGCCCGAACGGCTACGAGAAAATCAGCGCTGGCACGATCACGCACCGCCATGAACTCGGTCCCGTCGTCGTCGCGCGCGTCGGCAGCACCGACACCGTCAGCTACGTGCTGCGCGATCGCCTCGGTTCGACGATCGCCGTCGGCAACGCCGCAGGCACGCTCAGCGAACGCCGCCAGTTCGACGCGTTCGGCAAGGCGCGCAACGCCGACTTCACGAACCGCCCGGCCGGCCAGGCCAACCTGAGCGCGACGAACCGCGGCTTCACCGCACACACCCAGGCCGACGACGTCTGGCTCGTGCACATGAACGGCCGCGTCTACGATCAGAATCTCGGCCGCTTCCTCAGTGTCGATCCGGTCGTACAGGATGGCGGCAGCCAGGCGCTGAATCCGTACAGCTATATCCGGAACAACCCGCTGAGTGGCACGGATCCAAGCGGGTATGCGAGTCAGAAGGATGAGTGTGCGGGAACGAAGGCGGGCGGGTGCACGGCGGCGGATCAGGAGGTCAAGGCGACGCGAGCGGCGACGTTGACGGGGAGCCACATCAAAGGCGGCTCGGGGAGTTCAAACATCGAAGTGGTTATGGTCAATCCTACTGCGGGCGGAATGGCAGAGCTCGCCCTCGCTATGGCTGGGTCGAGCAGTGGCTATGTGGTGCAGACAGATTCGACTATGGCTCGTGTCACTGCGGTACTCTCGGCAGATATTGGAAGGGCCGCTTCACGTGAAGGGAAGGCTCAAGATCGTCCAAGCAGTAATGAAACGCCGATGGGAATGGAGATGGGGCACGGAGGCCCCACGCTGCTCGCACTTTTGGGGGTTGGCCTCACCGCGGCTTCATCTAATTCCGTGGCTGCCGAAGCGTTTCTTCTCGCAGATGATGCGAACCAAGGAGCGCTTTTTTGTTCATCGAACTGTGAGGCAAGAGTCTGTAATTTGAACTGTGTAACTGCTCCCTGACGTATCGTAGCGGCAGATGCCGCGAGGAGCAGAGATGGCAGACAAAGTGGACGAGCGGGCGCTTGAGGCGTTGCTGTCGGGATGCAAGACGCCGCAGGACGTGGCGGCACTGTACACGCAGATGCTGCAGCGGGTGATCGACCGTGGCCTGAGCGCTGAGCTGGATGCGCATCTTGGCTACGAGCGCCACGAGAAGTCGGCGGAAGGCGAGCGCGGGAACACGCGCAACGGCGCGACGAAGAAGCGCCTGAAGGGCACGTTCGGCGCGCTGGAAGTGACGACGCCGCGCGATCGCGCAGGCACGTTCGAGCCGCAGCTGGTGAAGAAGCGGCAGACGCGCCTGGGCGATTTCGAGGACAAGATTCTGGCGCTCTACGCGCGCGGGATGAGCACGCGCGACATCGAGAGTGCGCTGGTGGACCTGTACGGCGTGACGGTCAGCCACGATGTGATCGCGCAGGTGACGGACGAGAGTGCGCTGGTGGACCTGTACGGCGTGACGGTCAGCCACGATGTGATCGCGCAGGTGACGGACGCGGTGCTGGACGAAGTGCGCGCGTGGCAGGAGCGCCCGCTGGAGGCGGTGTATCCGGTGATCTGGCTGGATGGGCTGGTGCTGAAGGCGCGCCACGGCAAGCAGGTCGCCAACCGCTGCGCGCACGTGGCGCTGGGCTTGAACCTGCGTGCGAAAAGGAAGTGCTGGGCGTGTGGATTGCCGAGAGCGAAGGCGCGAAGTTCTGGGCCGGCGTCCTGAGCGAGCTGAAGGCACGCGGCGTGCAGGACATCTACATCGCCTGTATGGATGGTCTGAAAGGGCTGCCGGAGGCCGTCACGGCGCTGTTCCCACGGACGTTGACGCAGCAATGCATCGTGCACCTGATCCGGGCCTCGATGCGCTACGTGGCGGCCAAGGACATGAAGGCGGTCGCCGTGGCGCTCAAGCGTATCTACACGTCGGCGTCGATCGAAGACGCCGCCCGCGAGCTGGACGCGTTCGAGGAAACCTGGGGCGGCAAGTACCGCGCGGCGGTGCGGGTCTGGCGCAATGCCTGGGACAACGTGGTGCCGTTCTTCCAGTTTCCGCCGGAAATCCGCAGGATCACGTACACGACCAACGCGATCGAATCGTTGAACATGACGATGCGCAAGTACACGCGCAACCGACGCATCTTCCCCAACGACGAGTCGGCGATGAAGTCACTGTACCTGGCGATTCGCGAGGCGAGCAAGCGCTGGCGCGGAGTGCATCACTGGAAGCAAGCGATCCAGACGTTCCAGATCCTGTTCGGCGAAGACCGTGTGCCGATCAACGCATGACATCAACCGCAGTTACACAGTTCGTTTGACAGACCCTGAGGCAACACCTGAGGCTGCCCATGAAGCCGCAGCAAATAGGTATCTAGGAGCTTCCCTCCTGGTCAAGCGTGAAAGCGGCTGGCGAGTATACGAGGTGGCGGATGGAACTTTCAGTTTCACCTATGCGCGCGCAGGGCTTTTTCGCGTAGGAGGTGTTTCGCTTCCGAGCCCTCAACCCAACGGAACGTTTCATAGTGCCGGGCATACGCATTGGGATTCGAACATGCTGTTCAGCCCTCAGGACTGGCGTTTGATTACACAAGAAAATCGAAACGGCCCAGGAGTAACATTGTTTCTTGCGACGGGTGATGGGGCTTTGCAGTATTCGACTCCGGCCAATGCCAGGCGATTCTCTGATACTCGCGGTTCGCAGTATCGTCCGCCCCAACAGAGCTTTCCAGGAACAAGAGTTCCTAATGTAAACATAAAAACGACTTATCCATGAATTTATGAAAACAAAAATATATCTACTTATTTTTTTAGTTTCAATTGCTGGTTGCGCTGCGACCGGTTCAAAAAAATCGGAACTGATGGGAATGGATGAGTTCGATCGAACAAATTCATGCGTCCGCGGCGGCCTTCCAATGGAGATTGTTTTTTCCGTTGCCGATAACCCTCCTCGGCTCGCTGGAGAGTACATAACGTCGGAAGATCTCGATAAGCTGGTCAGCAAGATGGACGGAAAACTGCGTTTTCTGCTTGGGTCGTCCATCCGAAAGGCTGTTCAGGACGTTGGTGCGCGAAAATCGGGCCATCTGAAAGTGGATCAATACTTCGAACTTCTTTCCGGCGAGTTGTCCAACTCCATCGCAGAGAATGGGCCTCGTACTTTCGGAATCGAGTTCTGTGGCGCGATGAACTCTGTCAGTAACGCGGTAAGTGCGAGTATTGCGAGTTATTTCGAGAGGGCGCTGTTGTCCGAGAACGGCGACTACGCCGAGTGGGCGTCCCGAGTTGCAGGAAAAGGAAGGGAGTCGTCGCTGCTCTTGGTGATGGCGGCCCTTCGCGCCGAAAACATTGCTTTCGAATCCGCTGCGATGAATGATCGTTTGACAGACGGTGGGAAGCCGTGATCGCGGATAGCCATTGCCGCGTTGGGTGAATTGACTGGAAGGATTCATCCCTCGAAAGATTCAAGTTCGTAACTCCAGTCAGGCAATCACCGTGAAAATTTCTCGTGCTATCAAAGCAAAAGTCGCTGCGTGTTTTCTGATGGCGATTTCGCTCTCTCAGCTCGCTTGTCACAAGGAGAGTAAGCGTCCGGCGGAGCCACATTCCACACCGCCACAACACCAGCGATAGTCAGCTCGCCGGCGTCCAGCGGTGCGGCAGCAGCTCGACGATGCGGCGATCGGGATGGGTCGGCAGGCGG
>NZ_JANFVR010000143.1 GCF_024609805.1 Tahibacter caeni
GAAGGCGACGCGGCCGGCCGCCGACGCGGCGCCGGCCGCGGACGCGGCGGGTCCGTGAGGATTGCCGCGGCGGCGCTGGGCCTGCTGCTGGCCGCCGCCGTGCCGGCGCAATACGCCGGCTCCACCCGGGACTATCTGCGCGAATTCGACAGCGACGGCGACGGCCGCGTCAGCCTGACCGAATACCAGGACAAGCTCAGCGAGATATTCCGGCGCATGGACCTCGACGGCAACGGCGTCGTCGACCTCAACGAGTTCGATCCGGCCGTCGTCGGCCCGCATACGCGGCCGATCGCGCTGGCCCAGCACCGCAAGCGCCTGGCCGAGGTGTTCCGCCGCCAGGACGTCGATCGCAACGGCTATCTCGACGCGCGCGAGCTCGGTGCGCCGCCGCGCTGAACGCGACTCAGCGCTGAAATCAGAGTGTATATTTCAACACAATGGCAGGCGGCGGCAACCTCCTTCCTTCCGCTCGTTCTCCCGCGACGACACGGAGAAAAACGGCTTGCGCCGATTTCGCGGCAGGTTCGTCTCCGGCGTCCGGCCCGCGGCGACCGGCGTCGCATCGTCGCCGTTGCCGTTGCCGTCGTCCGGCGCGAGCAGCGGCGCGGCGTAGGGGTCCCAGGCCAGGCCGAGACGGTTGAGCCAATGCCGCTTGACCGCGCGGCGCGCGCGCCAGAGCGCGCCGGCGCTGTGGCAGCGGCGCAGCCGCGAGCCGGCAGGACCGGCGGGCACGGCGGCCTGCCGCAGCCAGAGCCGCGCGAGTTCGGCGTCGGCGTCGCGCCAGTCCGCGAGCCTGCCGGCGAGCAGCGCCTCGGCGCGGCGCAGCTCGTTGCCGGCGGCGCCGAAATAGTCGAAGGCGAGCAGCTGCACGGCATCCTCGATGCAGTCGAGCAGTTCCAGCAGCGGGTCGGTATAGGAAATTCGCGTGTGCATAATGCGTCAATCTCCACAGGGGTGGGCACGATCGCAACGCGGCGTCTCGACGCGCGCGATGGCCGTGTGCGCCGCCGCCGATCGTGCGGTTTCTGAACGCGCGGCGGCGCCCCGACTTCCGGCACGTGAACGCGACCCTAGCCTGGCCGATGCTGTGGGCGACGTTACGGAGGCGCCGCCCACGATGCTCAAGTTCCTGCTCTGGCTGCTGCTGTTCGTGCTGTGCTGGCCGCTGGCCCTGCTCGCGCTCGTGCTCTACCCGCTGATCTGGCTGCTCAGCCTGCCGTTCCGGCTCGTCGGCATCACGGTCTCGGCCGTGTTCGAGTTCCTGCGCGCGCTGCTGTTCCTGCCTGCGCGGCTGCTCGGCGCGCGGCCGGCCTGAAGCCTGCCGCCGTACCCTTTGACGGCCGGCCGATAGCGGCGAGAATGCGCGCCGCTTCCGGCTGCGTGCGTCCATGAACGAAACCGTCGTCGACTGTCCCTGCGGCTCCGACCGCGCCTACGCCGTCTGCTGCGCGCCACTGCATGCGGGCGAGCCGGCGCCGACGGCCGAAGCACTGATGCGCTCGCGCTACAGTGCCTATGCGCTCGGGCTGGAGGACTACCTGCTGCGCAGCTGGCATCGTTCGACGCGTCCGCCGGCGCTGAATCTCGCGCGCGAGAAGCCGGCGCCGCGCTGGCACGGCCTGAAGATCCTGCGCTATCAGCCCGTCGACGCCGACAACGCGTTCGTCGAATTCGTCGCGAAGTACAAGGTCGGCGGCGGCCCGATGCAACGCCTGCGCGAGCTCAGCCGTTTCCGCCGCGAGGACGGGCACTGGTTCTACGTGTCCGGCGAGTGGAGCAGCTGACGCGGATACGGCCGGTCTTTTGCGCGGACCGGAACGCTAGGGCCCGAAGCGCGGCGCCTGCGCCATCTGCTGGCACGGATGCCACCACTCGGTCAGGCTCATGCGTTCGAGCAGGAAGTCGACGAACACACGCACCTTGGGCAATTGCGAGCGGCCCGGCGGATAGACGGCGTTGAGGTCGACGGCCGGGCTCTGCCAGGCGCCGAGCACGCGGCGCAGCTTGCCCGCGGCGACGAGCGGTTCGACGAGGCCGTCGCTGATCAGCGCGAGGCCCTGGCCGCCGATCAGCGCGGTGCGCAGCACGCCGGGATCGTTCGCGACGAAGACCGGCGCGACGGCGTAGTCGACGGCTTCGCCGCCGTCGTCGCCGTTGCGCAGTCCCCAGCAATAGCGGCCGTTCGCGCCGCGGTGCTGGCTCATGGCCAGGGTGCGGTGATGCACGAGCTCGTCGGGCCGCAGCGGCTCGCCGTTGCGCGCGAGATAGTCGGGACTCGCATAGACGCGCGCGACGAAGCTGCCGAGCCGGCGCGCGCTGAAGGTCGAATCGGCGAGCGTGCCGACGCGCAGCGCGAGGTCGATGTCCGAACCGATCAGGTCGAGCTTGTCGTTGCTGAGCACGAGCTCGACGCGCAGTTCCGGATGCCGCTGTTGGAACTCCGGCAGGATCGGCGCGACCGAATTGCTGCCGAGCGAGTACGGCGCGGTCACGCGCAGCCAGCCGCGCGGAGCGCCGTGCAGCTGGTTCACGGCGCTCTCGGCCGCGTCGAGGTCGCGGGCGATGTGCCGGCAGTGCTCGTAATACAGCGCACCGGCTTCGGTCAGGCCGATGCGCCGCGTCGTGCGCTTGAGCAGGTGGAGGCCGAGCCGGTCCTCGAGCTCCTGCACCTTGCGGCTGACGCTGGTCTTCGGGAGGCCGAGTGCCCGCGCGGCGGCGCTGAATCCGCCTTGTTCCACCACCCGTACAAAGATCAGCGTTTCATTGAAGTCGCGTAGCATTTCTGTCCCTCATTGTCCCTGCAGCGGGACAATCATTCCCGAAACGGCCCACTAATCAAAGCCAAGGTCGGGCCCACTTTTGCGTCCTGCTCCTCGACGCCCGGGGAGGCGGGGTCCGACGGACTCCGTTGCGGCG
Organism: Tahibacter caeni; assembly: GCF_024609805.1. Taxonomy (GTDB): domain Bacteria; phylum Pseudomonadota; class Gammaproteobacteria; order Xanthomonadales; family Rhodanobacteraceae; genus Tahibacter; species Tahibacter caeni. The sequence continues at coordinate 2,920 of NZ_JANFVR010000143.1, forward strand.
TCGCCGGACAGCTACCGCATGAGGTCGGTTTTCATGAAATCCAGCGTCATCGTCATCGGTGCCAGCGGCGGCATCGGCAGCGGCGTCGTCGCCAGCCTGCTCGCCGAGGGTTATCCGGTCATCGCCGTCGGCCGGCATCGCGACACCTTGCTGAACCTGGCCGACCGGCTGGGCCGGCCGGCCGCGCTGACCCTGCTGACCGCGAGCGTCGAGAGCGACACCGGCGCCAAGGATCTCGTGCAACAGCTCGTCGCGCTGCGCCGCCGCTTCGCCGGCGCCGTCGTGGCCATCGGCCCGGAAGCCGACTGCGGCCGGCTGCTCGACCGCGACGGCATCTTCCTCGAAGACCACCTGCACGCCCACGTGGTCGCCCAGTTCAACGCCGCGCGCGCCCTGATTCCGCTGTTCGCGCAACATTCGCCGAACGCGCTCTATCTCGGTATCGCCAGCGCGGCGACCGAGCATCCCTGGTGCGGCTACGGCCATTTCTCCGTGACCAATGCCGCGCTGCGCATGCTCGCCAAGGTCATCCACGGCGAGAGCCGCGACCTGCCCGTGCGCGTGCAGCAGCTCGCCCTCGCCGGCCTCGTGCGCACCTGGCGCAACGACGACTGCGCCTGCAGCGAATGGATGGACGTCGACAGCGTCGGCCGCGGCGTCATCGACCTGCTCCAGCACTCCGACGGCAGCGCAGCCGTGGTCAACCTGCGCGCCGGCGGCAGCCCCGAACCCGTACCCGATTGAAGATCCGAAGGAGTGGAAACATGAAAGCCAACACCGCGATCCCCGTCTGGCCTGCGCTCGCCAACGCCGGCCTGCTGATGCTGCTCGGCCTGGCCCTGGCCGGCTGCAGCCACTCCGGGCCGCCGCCACAGATGCCGCCGCCGCAGGTCAGCGTCGCGACGGTGGTGCAGAAAGACGTGACGCTCTGGGACGAGTTCACCGGCCGCATCGAAGCCGTCGATAAGGTCGAGGTGCGTCCGCGCGTCGCGGGCTATCTCGACAAGGTCAACTTCGAGGAAGGCCGGCAGGTCAAGAAGGGCGACCTGCTGTTCCAGATCGACGACCGCGAATACCGCGCCGCGCATTCGCGCGCCGCGGCCGAGGTCGAGCGGGCGCGTTCGCGTGCCGCGCTGGCCCAGCGCCAGCTCGAACGCTCGCGCCAGCTCGTCGCCAACAAGCTGGTAGCGCGCAACGACGTCGACCTGCGCGAGGACGAGCTGGCCCAGGCCCTCGCCGACGTCAAGGCGACCCAGGCCGCGGCCGAGCAGGCGCGCCTGAATCTCGAGTTCACGCGCGTGACCGCGCCGATCGACGGCCGCGTCGGCAAGGCGCTCGTCACGCCGGGCAACCTCGTCGCGCCGGGCAGCTCGCTGCTGACCACGGTCGTCTCGCTCGATCCGGTCTACGTCAGCTTCGAGGGCGACGAGAACACCTATCTGCGCTATCAGGGCCTGGAACGCGCCGGCGAGCTGCCGAGCGCGCGCGAGGCCGGCAATCCGGTGCGCATGGGCCTGGCCGACGAGGAAGGCTTCCCGCACACGGGCAGCATGAACTTCATCGACAACGAGCTCGACGCCGGCACCGGCACGATCCGCGCGCGCGCCGTGTTCTCGAACAAGGAAGGTCGCTTCACGCCGGGCCTGTTCGCGCGCGTGCAGCTGCTCGGCAGCGGCGCCCAGTCGGCGCTGCTGATCAATGACCGCGCCGTGCTGACCGACCAGGACCGCAAGTTCGTCTACGTGATCGGCCCCGAGAACAAGGCGCTGCGCCGCGACGTCAAGCTCGGCGCCCAGGTCGACGGCCTGCGCATCGTGACCGACGGCCTCGCGGCGAACGACCGCGTCGTCGTCAACGGAGTGCAGAAGGTGTTCTTCCCGGGCATGCCCGTGGATCCGCAGCCGGTGCCGATGGAGAAGCCCGAACAGGCGCCGGCGGTGGCTGCGGTGGCCGGAGGGCCCTGATCGATCGGACTGTGCGGCGGAACCCATCGCCATCCGCCCTCCCTTTGAAGGGGACGGCCTGAAGCGACCTCGCTCCGAACCGTCCCTTCAAGGGCGTGAAAACCCGTCGCCCGGAACCGCAGGTTCTGACGGCCCTGAACGCCCGACGGGCCGCAGGGCCGGGCGGGGATGGGTTTCCGCTTCGGATTCAAACGCTCGAAACCAGCCAAGCCCCGACAAGACAAAGCTTCCCCGGTAAAGGAGTTCAACCGTGGATTTTTCCCGATTTTTCGTCGATCGCCCGATCTTCGCGGCGGTCCTGTCCATCATCATCTTCGTGGCCGGCCTCATCGCGATTCCGATGCTGCCGATCAGCGAATACCCCGACGTCGTACCGCCGTCGGTGCAGGTGCGCGCGGTCTATCCGGGCGCCAACCCAAAGACCATCGCCGAGACCGTCGCCGCACCGCTCGAAGAAGCGATCACCGGCGTCGAGAACATGATCTACATGAAGTCGGTCGCCGGTTCCGACGGCGTCATGACCCTGACGGTCACGTTCAAGATCGGCACCGACATCGACCTGGCCCAGGTGCAGGTGCAGAACCGCGTGAGCCAGGCCACGCCGCGCCTGCCCGAGGACGTGCGCCGCCTCGGCGTCACGACGTTGAAGCAGTCGCCGAACCTGACCATGGTCGTGCATCTGCTGTCGCCGAAGGGCAACTACGACATCACCTACCTGCGCAACTACGCGGTGCTGCACATCAAGGACGAACTCGCGCGCATTTCCGGCGTGGGCCAGGCGCTGATCTTCGGCGCCGGCGACTACTCCATGCGCGTCTGGCTGCAGCCCGACCGCGTCGCCGCGCTGGGCCTGACCGCCGGCGACGTCGTGCGCGCGGTGCAGGAGCAGAACCTGCAGGTCTCGGCCGGCTCGATCGGCGCGCCGCCGCAGAAGAGCAACGCCGAGCTGCAGCTGTCGATCAATGCCCAGGGCCGCCTGGTCACCGAGGAAGAGTTCGGCAACGTCGTCATCAAGACCGACGCGAACGGCACGGTCGCGCGCCTCAAGGACGTCGCGCGCATCGAGCTCGGCGCGTCCGAGTACGCGCTGCGCTCGCTGCTGTCCAACCAGCAGGCCGTCGCGATTCCGATCTTCCAGGCGCCCGGCAGCAACGCGATCGCGATGTCCGACGCCGTGCGCGAGAAGATGGCCGAACTGGCCAAGCAGTTCCCCGAAGGCGTGACCTGGGACGTGGTCTACGACCCGACCGTGTTCGTGCGCGATTCGATCAAGGCCGTCATCACCACGCTGTTCGAGGCCATCGCGCTCGTCGTCATCGTCGTGATCCTGTTCCTGCAGACCTGGCGCGCGTCGATCATCCCGCTGTTGGCCGTGCCCGTGTCGGTGGTCGGCACCTTCGCCGTGCTCTGGCTGCTCGGCTTCTCGGTCAACGTGCTGACCCTGTTCGGACTCGTACTGGCGATCGGCATCGTCGTCGACGACGCGATCGTCGTCGTCGAGAACGTGGAACGCAACATCGAGGAAGGCCATGCGCCGCTCGAAGCCGCGCACCGCGCGATGAGCGAGGTCAGCGGGCCGATCGTCGCGATCGCGCTCGTGCTCTGCGCCGTGTTCGTGCCGATCGCGTTCATCGACGGCGTGACCGGCCAGTTCTACCGCCAGTTCGCCGTGACCATCGCGATCTCGACCGTGATCTCGGCGGTCAACTCGCTGACCCTGTCGCCGGCGCTGGCCGCGGCGCTGCTCAAGCCGCACGGCGCGCCGAAGGACCGCCTGACGCGCCTGATCGATGCGGCGTTCGGCTGGGTGTTCCGGCCGTTCAACCGCTTCTTCCGCCGCTCGAGCGAGGCCTACGCCAACGGCGGCCGGCCCGCGCTCAAGCGTGCGCCGCTGATGCTGATCGTCTATGCGCTGCTCGTCGGTCTGACCGTAGTCGGCTTCCGCGCCGTGCCGGGCGGCTTCATCCCGACGCAGGACAAGCTCTACCTGTTCGCCGGCGCGAAGCTGCCCGAGGGCGCGTCGCTGGACCGTACCGAGGCGGTGATCCGGCGCATGAGCGAGATCGCGCTCGAAACCCCGGGCGTGGCGACTGCGGTCGCGTTTCCGGGCCTCAACGCGATCCAGTTCACCAATACGCCGAACATGGGCACGATCTTCTTCGGCTTGAAGCCGTTCGCCGAGCGCAACGGCCAGAGCGCCGAGCAGATCGTGCAGCAGCTCAACATGCGCTTCTTCGGCGAAATCAAGGAAGGCCTCGCGTTCGCGGCGATGCCGCCGCCGGTGCTCGGCCTCGGCCAGTCGGCCGGCTACGAGATGTACGTGCAGGACCGTTCCGGTCTCGGCTACGGCGAGCTCACGCGTCAGGTCGAGGCGCTCAGCGGCGCGATCATGTCGACGCCGGGCTTCGAGCGTCCGTTCAGCTCGTACCAGTCCAACGTGCCGCAGCTCAACGCCGACGTCGACCGCATCAAGGCCAAGGAACAGGGCGTCGCGCTGACCGACCTGTTCGAGACCCTGCAGGTCTATCTGGGTTCGCGCTACGTCAACGACTTCAACCGTTTCGGCCGCACGTATCAGGTCATCGCCCAGGCCGACTCGAACTATCGCGACGACGTCGACGACATCGCCAACCTCAAGACGCGCAACGCCGCCGGCGAGATGGTGCCGATCGGCAGCGTCGTGAAGATCGGCCAGAGCTACGGTCCCGACCCGGTGATCCGCTATAACGGCTATCCCGCGGCCGACCTGCAGGGCGGTGCCGATCCGCGTCTGCTGTCCTCGGCCCAGGCCGTGCAGGGTGTCGCCGCGTTCGCGCATCAACTGCTGCCGGCCGGCATGAGCTTCGAGTGGACCGCGCTGACCTATCAGCAGGTCACTCAGGGCAAGGCCGCGCTGCTCGTGTTCCCGCTCTGCGTGCTGCTGGTGTTCCTCGTGCTCGCCGCGCTGTACGAGAGCTGGTCGCTGCCGCTGTCGGTGATCCTGATCGTGCCGATGTGCATGCTGTCGGCGATCACCGGCGTCTGGCTGACCGGCGGCGACAACAACATCTTCACCCAGATCGGCCTGGTCGTGCTGATGGGGCTGGCCTGCAAGAACGCGATCCTTATCGTCGAGTTCGCGCGCGAGCTGGAGATCAAGCAGGGTCTCGGCATCGTGGACGCCGCGCTCGAGGCCTGCCGCCTGCGTCTGCGTCCGATCCTCATGACGAGCCTGGCCTTCATCATGGGCGTGGTGCCGCTGGTGTTCGCCCACGGCGCCGGTGCGGAGATCCGCCATGCGATGGGCGTGACCGTATTCGCCGGCATGCTCGGCGTCACCGTGTTCGGTCTGTTCCTGACGCCGGTGTTCTACGTGATCATCCGCAAGCTCTCGACGCGCCGGCAGAAGCCGGCCCTGCAGCCGGCGGTGGCGCACTGAGATCGCGTGTCCTGCTTCGTCGTTGAATTTGCAAATAGATATTCAATGACGTCGTGGCTTCGACTCTCCTCTCCCCGCGGAGAGGAGAGGCTGGCGCTTCCACGGTTTTTTCCTCGCATGCACTGCACAAGGGTAATCCGTCCCCACCAAGCCCTCCCCTTCAAGGGGAGGGCCTTCAACACGACGACGCTGTCGCTTTCGAGCCCTCCCGGTCGAGGAGGTGAAAGGCTGTCGCCCGGGACGGCGGGGGTGCGACACCGCGTTTGACCACATTGCGACTATGGTGCGAAGTCGCCATTTCCGGTGTAGGCTGCCCGCCGGACCGGCCGGCGAGGGGAACACCATGGTCTCCGCGGAAACGCGCGTTGCGGCCGCCGCAGCTGCCCGCATCACTCCAGAGCCTGCGCCGGCCGTGCGCATCGACCCGGAGGCGCTGCGCGACGCCGAACTCGACCTGATTCTCGGCCGCCATGCCGGCGCGCCGCGCGACGACGATCCTTCCCCCTGGGGCCTGGCCCTGTCCGGCGGCGGCATACGCAGCGCGACGTTCGCGCTCGGCGTGCTGCAGGCGCTCGCACGCGACAACCTGCTGCGCGGCTTCCACTACCAGTCGACGATTTCCGGCGGCGGTTACATCGGCGGCTTCCTGCAGGGTCTGATCCGGCGCCGCGGCTTCGAGGGCGCGTTCGAGGTGCTGCGTTCGACCCTGCGCGAGCGCGCCGCGATGCCGGGGCGTCCAACCGCCGACGATCCGCAGCAGCCGATCCAGCACCTGCGCGAGTACAGCAACTATCTGAGCCCGCGCAAATCGCCGCTGTCGGGCGACACGCTCGGCATGATCGGCACCTTCGTGCGCAACGTGCTGCTCGTGCAGACCCAGCTCTGCGCGCTGCTGCTCGCGCTGAGCCTGATGCCGATCCTGCTGTTCCACCTGATCGTGCGCTGGACCGGCACGGCGCCCGGCGTGTCGCTGTCGGTAGCCGCCCTGCTCTGCGTCGCGGCGGCGGCGCTGCTGGCCTGGATAGGCTCGCAGACCAACCGCCCGCCGCTCGGCGAAGCCGAGGACCAGCGGCCGCGGCCGCGCGTCGCGCTGGCCGCGCTCGGCGTCATTCTCGGGCTGGCCGGCGGTTCGTTCCTCGGCGCGATGGGACTGAGCCGGCTGCGCCAGCTGCCGCAGCCCTGGGAATCGCTGTCGACGTGGCTGGCGCCGCAGGCCTCGCTCGAAGCGCGCCTGGGCCTGACCACGGCAGTGCTCTACCTCGCGATCTGGCTGGTCTGGACCGCGTTCGACACGGCGATGGAAGCGCTGCGCCGCAACGACGACGACCTGCGGCCGCCGCTGCAGCAGCACCGGCTGCGCTTCCTGTTCGCGGCGGCCGGCGCGGCCGCCTTCAGCGGCCTGGCCATCATCGGCGTGCTGCGCCTGCTCGCGCCGTGGGGCTACAGCGACGCGACCTTGTGGCACAGCCTGATCCTCGGCCCGGCTTTCACCCTGGCCGGCATCACCCTGACCGGCATCGTCCACGTCGGCCTGGCCGGCGCCGCGCTGAGCGATCTGCAGCGCGAGGTCTGGGCGCGCGTCGGCGGCAAGACCGCGGGTCTCGTGCTGATCGGCATCGTGCTGTCCCTCGCGCTGACGATCTACGGTCCGTGGCTGCTGCTGAACCTGTCGCAGTTCTTCGACGAGAAGTGGCGCGCGATTTCGGGCTGGGCCGGCGTCGCGGCCTGGCTCGCGACGTCGGGCTCGGGCGTCATGCTCGCCTACAGCCAGCGCAGCGGCGGCGCGAAGCCGAGCTCGGCGCTGCTCGACCGGCTCGTGCGCATCGCGCCGGCGGTCTTCGTGCTCGGCCTGCTCGTCGGCATCAGCCTCGGGGCGCAGGCGCTGCTCGTGTTCGGCGGCTGGGACGCACGGCCGCCGCAGGCCGCGAGCGAGCTGTCGATCTACCTCGGCTACCTCGCCGCGGGCGCCGACCGCAGCAGCGTCGCCGTCGCCGTCGTCGCGCTGGTCGCCGTCGGCGTCTGGCTGCTGTTCGGCCTGACCGTCGACGTGAACGAGTTCAGCATGAACGCGTTCTATCGCAACCGTCTCGTGCGCTGCTATCTCGGCGCGAGCAATGCGCAGCGCCAGCCCGAGCCGATCACGAATTTCGATCCGCACGACGATCTCGTGCTCGCCGACGTCGTCGAAGTCGAGCGCGACGGCGGCTGCCGGCCGCTGTATCCGCTGATCGGCACGGCGCTGAACCTCGTCGCGGCCAAGCAGCTCGACTGGCAGGACCGCAAGGCCGCCTCGTTCTGCCTGACGCCGGGTTATTGCGGCTACGTGCCGCCGCCGTCGCGCGCCGGCGCGAGCGCGATCGGCGATCCGACGCCGAATGCGGCGGCGACCGCGATACCGGGCGCGGCGCCCGATCCGCTGGCCGCGGCGCTGACCCTCGGCAGCGCGGTGTCGATCTCCGGCGCCGCGGTCAGTCCGAACATGGGCTATCACAGCTCGCCGGCCGTGACCTTCCTGCTGACCCTGTTCGACGCGCGCCTGGGCTGGTGGCTCGCGAATCCGAGTCACGCGACGCGGCCGCGCGCCGACAGCGCGCCGTTCTCGGCCGGCTGGCTGCTGGCCGAAATGCTCGGCCTCACGCGCGACGGCGGACGCTACGTCTACCTGTCCGATGGCGGGCATTTCGAAAACCTCGGACTCTACGAACTCGTGCGCCGCCGCTGCCGCTTCGTGCTCTGCGTCGACGCCGGCGCCGATCCGCAGCGCGTGTTCGCCGATCTCGGCAACGCCGTGCACAAATGCCGCGTCGACTTCGGCGCCGACATCCACGTCGACGTCAACGCGCTGCGTCCCGGCGCCGACGGCTACAGCGCGCGCAGCTGCGCGGTCGGCCGCATCGTCTACGCCGACGGCAGCAGCGGCACCCTGCTCTATCTGAAGCCGACCCTGACCGGCACCGAACCCACCGACGTCGCCCATTACGCGAGCGCGCACCCGAGCTTCCCGCACGAATCCACCGGCGACCAGTTCTTCGACGAGGCGCAGTTCGAGAGCTATCGCCGCCTCGGCGAATTCGTCGCGAGCTCGGCGCTGGAGCCGGCGCTCGAACGCGCCGGCGTCGATCCGGCCGCGGCCGCTCCGCTCGCGCTGAGCGTGCACGACTCGAGCCTCAAGGAACGCCTGCTGATCGAGCTGCGCCACCAGTGGGTCGCGCCGGTCAGCGGCCTGCCGCAGCGCTTCGCCGCCCACGGCAAGGCCATGACGCAGCTGTTCGAGAAGCTGCGCCGTTCGCCGGAGCTCGCCGTGCTCGACGCGCAGATCTATCCGGCCTGGACCGATCTCGTCGCGATCGGCGCCGCGGCCGCCGGAGCCTCCGGCGCCCCGGCGGGCGACTCGACGGCGCGAAGCGCCGGCGCGCGTGCGGCGGACGCCGCCGCCAGCCCGTACCAGCGGCGCACGCGCCTGCCGACCGGCGACGCGTTCCGCAACTGCTTCTATTT
>NZ_JANFVR010000144.1 GCF_024609805.1 Tahibacter caeni
CCTGTCGGCGGGCGCGAGGCTGCTGCTCGCGATCGCGAGTGCCGCGATCCCGCCGGCCCTGATCCTGCTGCTCGCGCTGCGGGAAGCACTGCCGCCGCACCGGGCCGAAGCGCTGGCCCTGGCCAGCCTGGTCTGGATCGCCGTCGTCGCCGTCGCGGTCCGCGCGACCGTGCTGCGGCGCGTGCGCGCGCTGAGCAATCTCGTCGAAGCCGCGCATGCGCGCGACTTCAGCATCAAGGCCTCGCACGGGCGCGAGCCCGGCGAGCTCGGCGAGCTCTACGCGCAACTGAACGTGCTGATCGGCGATCTCGAGGCGGGCCGGCACACCGAGCAGGAACTGCTCGGCGTGCTGCAGCGGGTCGTCGACCAGATCGGCGTCGCGATCGTCGCCTGCGATGCGTTCGACCGCATCCGCCTGGTCAATCCGCTCGCCGCCCAGCTGCTGCGCCGGCCGGCCGAACAGCTCGTCGGCACCGACTTCGCCGGCACGCCGCTCGCGGCGATTCCGTTCTCGAGCGATCCGCGCGTCGTCGAATTCCGCTTCCCCGGCGCCGAGAGCCGCTGGCAGGTCAGCCAGCAGTTCTACCGCCACCAGGGCCGGCCGGCGCGCATCGTGTTCATCGTCGATCTGCGCCTGGCGCTGGCCGAGGAGGAAATCCTGGTCTGGCAGCGCCTGATCCGCGTGATCAGCCACGAGGTCAACAACTCGCTGACGCCGATCATGTCGCTGTGCCAGACGCTCGAGAGCGTCGTGGCGCGCGGCGAGGCCGCGCAGCAGCAGGACATCATGCGCGACGGCCTGGAAGTCATCGCGCAGCGCGCGAAAGGGCTCAAGGAATTCATTTCGGTCTACGCGCGGATCGCGCGCCTGCCGGAGCCGCAGAAAGTGGAGTTCCCGGCCGCGCGGCTCATGCAGCGCGTGCTCGCGATGTTTCCGGGCGCGGTCGTCGGCGACGGCGAGGCGCCGCCGGCGACGCTGTTCGGCGATCCGGTACATCTGGAGCAGGCGCTGATCAATCTGGTCAAGAACGCGGTCGAGGCCAACGAAGGCAGCGCGGCGCCGGTGCGCTTCTCCTGCCGCGTGTCCGGCGGCGCCGTGGAGTTCGCCGTGCTCGACAACGGCGCGGGCATCCGCAATCCGGGCAACCTGTTCGTGCCGTTCTACACGACCAAGCCCGGCGGCGCCGGCGTCGGGCTCGTGCTGTGCCGCAAGATCGCCGCCAGGCACCACGGCCAGGTCAGCCTCGAGAACCGCACCGACGCGGCCGGTGCGGTCGCGCGGCTCAAGGTGCCACTGTCGCGTTCCGCGACGGTTCCGTGACGCCGCCGCGCGGGTTTGCGCGGATTTGCACAATCGGTCAAATCCGCTCGTCTCCCTTCTTGCACAAGCGCACGACTTGCCCGCAAACTCGCGGATCCTGCCGGCGCGCTGCGCTCGCCCGGCGCTCCCCGCACGGAATCGCAGATGGCTACGGACCTGGTTGTCACCGGCATGGGCGTGGTATCGGCCATCGGCCAGGGCAAGCAGGGGTTCGGCGAGTCGCTGCTGGCCGGCCGCAGCGCGTTCGGCGTGATGCAGCGGCCGGGCCGCCGGCGCGAGGACGCGCCGCTGCTCGGCGCCGAGTTCGGCGAGCTCGCGGTCCCGGAGCAGATCCCGCGCCAGCTGCTGCGCACCGCGTCGCTGTCGACGGCCGCGGCGCTGACCGTCGTGCACGAGGCCTGGGAAGAGGCGCGACTCGCGGAACTGGACCCGCAGCGCATAGGTCTCGTCGTCGGCGGTTCGAACGTGCAGCAGCGCGAGCTCGTCAACGTCCACGACGCGTATGCCGGGCGCATCGCGTTCCTGCGGCCGACCTACGCGCTGTCCTTCATGGACACCGACCTCTGCGGCTTCTGCACGGCGCACTTCGGCATACACGGGCTGGCCTATACGGTCGGCGGCGCGTCGGCGAGCGGCCAGCTCGCAGTGATCCAGGCCGCGCAGGCCGTGCTGTCGGGACAGGTCGACGCCTGCATCGCGGTCGGCGCGCTGATGGATCTGTCGTACTGGGAATGCCAGGGCTTCCGCGCGATCGGCGCGATGGGTTCGGATCGCTTCGCCGCATCGCCCGAACTGGCCTGCCGGCCGTTCGACCGCGACCATGACGGCTTCATCTTCGGCGAATGTTCCGGCGCGCTCGTGATCGAGTCATTGGCCTCGAGCCGGCGCCGCGGCATCGGCGGTTACGCGGCGCTGGCGGGGTGGGGCGTCGCGATGGACGGCAACCGCAATCCGGATCCGTCGCTGCGCGGCGAGACGCGCGCGATACGCGCGGCGCTCGCGCAGGCCGGGCTCGACGCGGCGGCGATCGACTACGTCAACCCGCACGGCACCGGCTCGATCGTCGGCGACGAGACCGAACTGCGCGCGCTGCGCGAATGCGGCCTTTCGCAGGCGCGCCTGAACGCGACGAAGTCGCTGGTCGGCCACGGCCTCAGCGCCGCCGGCGCCGTGGAGGTGATTGCCACGCTGCTGCAGATGCGCGCCGGACGCCTGCATCCGACCCGCAACCTCGACGACCCGATCGACCCGGATCTGCGCTGGGTCGCCGCGCAGGGCGAGGCGCACCGCATCGGGAACGCATTGACCTTGAGCATGGGATTCGGCGGCATGAACACCGCCCTGTGCTGGCGCTCCTGCGCCTAGACGCCGCTCACCGGAGCGGCCATCCGTAACAGCTGGAGTGGAGTGCATGAGCGTAGCGGCCGAAGTCATCGCAGCGGAGTTCGCCCACCTCGACACGATTCGGGTGCGGTTCGAGGACACCGTCTGTCATCTGCAGTTCCACCGTCCCGACGCGAACAACGCGATCAACGCGCGGCTCGTCGCCGAATGCAGCGAGGTGCTCGCCGACTGCGAGCGGCGCGGCGTCGCCGTCGTCGTGCTCAGCGGCCTGCCGGAGGTGTTCTGCTTCGGCGCCGATTTCCAGGAAGTGACCGCGGGCTGCGCGCCGGAATATGCGGCGCACGAAGGGCCGGGGCCGATGTACGACCTCTGGCTCAAGCTCGCGACGGGACCGTTCGTCGTGATCGCGTACGTGCGCGGCAAGGCGAACGCCGGCGGACTCGGCTTCATCGGCGCGAGCGACATCGTGCTGGCCGACGAGTCGGCCCAGTTCAGCCTGTCGGAGCTGCTGTTCGGACTCTACCCGGCCTGCGTGCTGCCGTTCCTGATGCGCCGCATCGGCTTCCAGAAGGCGCACTATCTGACCTTGAACGCGCAGGCGATCGCGGCGCGGCAGGCCGTGGACTGGGGCCTCGTCGACGCCTGCGAAGCGCAGGGCGAGCCGTTGCTGCGCCGTCACGTGCTGCGCCTGCGCCGCCTCTCGCCGACGGCGCTCGCGCGCTACAAGCGCTACGCGGTCACGCTCGGCCCGCCGCTGGCGGCCGGCCGCGATGCGGCGGTCGCCGGCAATCGTGAAGTGTTCACCGACGAGCAGAACCGGCGCGCGATCGCGCGCTACGTGCGGGAAGGCCTGTTTCCGTGGGAGCAGTGACGCAGTGAACACCGCACGCCGCGCCGGTTCCGGCGGCGGCGCGCGGCGTCGCGTCAGGCGGCCTCGAAGCGGATCGGCAGCGACTTCAGGCCGCCGACGAACACGGCCTTGGAGTGGGCCGGCGTTCCGGCCAGCGACACCGACTTGATGCGCGGCAGCAGCTCTTCGAAGAACACGCGCATTTCCATGCGCGCGAGATGCTGGCCGAGGCACATGTGGCCGCCGAAGCCGAACGCGAGCTGCCGGTTCGGCGAGCGGTCGATGCGGAAGCGGAACGGATCGGGAAACACGTCCTCGTCGCGATCGCCCGAGAAATAGCAGAGCATCAGCCAGTCGCCCTCGCGGATGTCCTGATCGCGCAGCCGGTAGTCCGTCGACGCCGTGCGCATGAAATGGCGCACCGGACTCGTCCAGCGGATCGCTTCCTCGACGAGACCCGGCACGAGCGCCGGATCGGCCCTTACCTTGGCCAGTTCGTCCGGGTATTCGCAGAGCGCCGAGATTGCGCCGGCCGTGGACGCGCTGACCGTGTCGTGGCCGGCCGTAGCGACGAGCGAGTAGTACGACATCGCCTCGAAGCCGCCGATCGGCGCGCCGTCGATCGTCCCGTTCGCGATCACGGTCGCGAGGTCGTCGCGCGGATTGGCGCGGCGGTCGCGCGTGATCACGTCGAAGTACCGGAAGAAAGTCTCGACGGCGCCGTTGAGTCCCATGAGCGCCTGCTCGGCCGTCTGCTTCGCCTTGCCGGTGCGGTTCTGGTCCTCGTCGAGGTTGCCGAACACCTGCTTGGTCAGCTTCAGCATCAGCGGCTCGTCTTCGACCGGCACGCCGAGAATCTGCATGATCACGTGCAGCGGGTAGTGCACCGCGACGTCCTTGACGAAATCGCATTCGCCGCCGCTGGCGAGCATGCGCTCGACGAACGAGCGCGCGATCTCGCGGATCGCCTGCTCGCGCCGCGCGAGGTTCGAGGCCATGAACCAGTTGCTCGTCAGCGCGCGGTACTTGCGGTGGTCCGGGTCGTCCATGTGCGCGAGCGTGCGCGCCAGATGCGGACTGCCGTCGCGCAGATAGCGCACCATCGCGTCGGTGTACTGGTCGGTCAGGATCGTCGCGCGGTCGCCGCTGCGGAACACCTTGTTGTTCTTGCTGACCTCGAGGATGTCGGCGTGCTTGGTCACGACCCAGAACGGGTCGAAGTCGCGCGACGTGGCCACGCCGAGCGGGATGTGCCGGCGCAGCCAGGTGTAGGTGTCGCTGATGCGCGGAAGGTCGGCGTAGGCCGACGGATCGATGAGGGTAGCGGTGATCTCGCCGGGAAGGGTGGGAGCAGCAAGCGTCGCCGTTTCCATGGATGACCATTTTCTCATTGATCAAGAGTGGAAAGTCTAGCATCGGTTCGCGTGTTGGCAAGACGTCCGCGCGACGCGAAACGCTCCGGACCGGTGATCGAATGAGCGATTTCGTCGATGACACCGGGGTCAGTCGTGAAGGAGTTCGCAGACGTCAGGCCAGTGTCATGTTGCGGGTATAGGTTTTGCGCGATGCGCAACTTGGTACATCGGAAAAACTCGTTGGCGCACGTGAATTACGCGTCAAGAGATTGCGGGCTCGACCGTCGAGCATGCGCGAATGCTTCCTTGACGTTAAAGGTTATTAAGTGATATCCATACAATTCCTTGTCGTCCAAGTATCACTTATTGAACGATATACAGTGCGAACAATCCGGCACTGTCGAGGTGGCCGTCGTAACGGGGAAATTGGGGGAATCCAAGATGGATCGTGATTTGCTGCAGGAGTTGACCGAAGGCTACCTTCGGGGCGTGGTGCTCGAAGCGTTCGAAGCCGCCGAGCCGCCGCTGGACCCGGCCGAACATCCGTTCGACTCGTTCACGCCGTTCCGGGAGTTCGGCATCGACTCCTTCCTGGTGCTGAAGATCCTGCGCCGTCTCGAACGGGATTTCGGCGTACTGCCGAAGACCCTGCTGTTCGAGAACTTCAACATCTGCGACCTGGCGAACTACTTCGCCGACAAGCATGCACAGACGCTTTCGCAGCTTTTCGCCGACCGGCTGCAGGAAGCGAGCGAAGTCTCCTTGCCCTGACGCTCGTCACGCTTTTCGAGGCAAGTCATTGTGGAAGACGCTAGCACTTCCCCTGGCATCCAGGGCGGACCGGTCGCCGTGGCGGCGAACGGTCCGGTTTCGTCCGCTCCGTCGCCGATCCTGATGCTGCAGAAGGATGCGATCGCGCATCCGGAACTCGGCCCGCTGGTGCAGACGCTGTTCGATACGTGCAAGAACGAGGGCTCCGCTTCGCGCGGCATCCAGCACATCGCGCCGAATCTGTTCATCGGCAGCGGGCGGCGCGGCTTTTTCCACTACAGCCGGCATCGCAAGATCCTGCTCGTGTACGCCTATACGGGGCACGAGGCGTATTTCCCGGAGATCGCCGCGGAGCTGCTCGCGCACTGCGAGCGCAAGGGCTACCAGCTCAACATCCTTTCGCACCGGCCGATCGCCGAGATCGCCGGCGCGGCGTTCACGGCCACGCCGTTCGGCGTGGTCCAGCGCATCCTCGATCTGCCGTCGTTCACGCTCGAAGGCGGCGCGATGCGGCGCCTGCGCTACCAGGTCGGCACATTCGAGAAGTCCGGCGCTTGCGCCGTCGAGGAATACCGCTGCGGTACCGATCCGGCGGTCGACAACGACATCGCGCGCGTGATCGACAGCTGGTGCGCCGGCAAGACCAAGGTCAATCCGCTCGTGCGCACGGCGCGCGAGGAAATTCTCGCCGGCACCCTGCATCGCCGCCACCGGCTGTTCCTCACGCGCGTCGACGGCGTGCTGCAGAACGTCGTGCTGATCTCGCCGCTGTCGGACGCCGACAACGGCTATCTGATGGACCTGGAGTTCTACGGCCCGGACATGCCGCGCGGCGGACTCGAATTCGCGATCGTGCGCATCATCGGGATCCTCGTCGCCGAGGGCCGCACGGTCCTGAGTCTCGGCGGCACCTACGGCTGCCGCATCGAACAGTCGCCGAACGCGGACGCCGAAGTCGACCGGATCCTTGACGACCTGCACAAGCAGGAGATCTTCAACGACCAGGGCAACTTCCAGTTCAAGAACAAGTTCCGTCCCGAAGCGCAGAGCATCTTCCTGTGCCGCAAGGCCGGCTGCGGCAACCCGGACAGCGTGATTGACATCATCATGATGATCGCCGACCCCCTGCGCATGCAGACACAAGACGCCGAGAACCACACGGAGCTGCCGGCCGAGCCGATCGCGGCGCCGGCGAGCCCCGTGGCCACGGATCCCGTCGCGGCCGACGCGGGGCACGAAAAAAAAAACTCCGCTGACGCCGCCGCCGCGCTGACGCCGCCCGGCGAACGCCGCCGTCTTCTGGCCGCCGCGGGATTCAATCCGCTGCGACTCGATGCGGCGGAAGTCGAGTTCGACCTCAAGACCGACTCCTGGGCGCAGCTCGCGCTGCCGGCGATCGAGGCGCGCATGTCCGCGCTGCATGCGCGGCTGCAGAGCCACGTCGACGTCGAGGACGCCCTGCGCGAGGTCTTTCCGTTCGCCCATTTCGTGCTGACGGATTCGGGCCGCAGCGCCGAGCAGGCGCTGTATCGCGCCTGGCCGCGCAAGGGCCGCGTGCTGCAGAACCTGCTGTTCCCGAGCCAGCTCTATCACCAGATCGACAACGACTTCGAGCCGCGCGAGCTGCCGCATCCGGCGCTGTTCCGGCTCGACGCCGACGACGCCGGCAAGGGCGAGCTCGACCTCGCCGCGCTCGACGCGGCGCTGGCCAGGGACGCCGCGTCCATCGCGCTGGTCTGCCTGGAAGTCTGCAACAACGCCGCCGGCGGCCAGCCGGTCTCGCTGCCGCATCTGCGCGAGGTCCGCGCGCGCCTCGCGCCGCACGGCATTCCTCTGCTGCTCGATGCGACGCGCATAGTCGAGAACGCGCGCCTGCAGCAGCGCGGCGCGGATCCGGCGGAGCGTGATCCCTGGCCGCTCATGCGCGAGATGCTGGCCTGCGCCGACGTGCTGACCGTCAGCCTGGCCAAGGATTTCGGCATTCCGTTCGGCGGCCTGATCGCGACCAACGACGCGGCGCTGCGGCGTGCGGCGCAGGATGCGGCCGAACGCGCCGGCACCGGCCTGGACCTGTTCGAACGCAAGCTCGTCGCGCTGGCGCTGCGCGACCGGCGCTTCGTCGAAGCGGCGGTCGAACGCCGTCTCGACGCCGTCGCCTCGGTCTGGCGCGCGCTCGCCGACGCCGGCGCTCCCGTGCTGCATCCGGTCGGCGGGCACTGCGTGCTGATCGACGTCAAGCGCATTCCGGCACTGGCCGGTTTCGCCCAGCCGATGGCGTCGTTCCTGGCCTGCCTGTATCTCAACACCGGCATCCGCGCCGGCGCGCACAGCGTCGGCATGCAGCGCCGCGCCGAGCTCGCCCAGCTGGCCCGGTTCGCTGTGCCGCTGGGCCTGGAGCCCGGCCAGGTCGACCGGATCATCGAGCGGCTGACGGCGCTCTGGCGCGATTTCGCGAACGTTCCCGAGCTGCTGCCGCAGGCCGACGCGCCGGCGTCGTTCGGCGAGCTGACCGCGCAGTACACCCTCGAACGCTATCACCACGTCCGCGCCGAAGCGCCCGTCGCCGCGGTGCCGGATACACACACGGACGACGACGCGCCGGCCGGCGCCGACCTGGACAGGAACCTCACGACGATGCCAGTACCCGCGGATATCGGATCGCAGCGCGCGCGCCGCATCTGCGACATCGCCGTCGTCGGCATGGCCGGGCGCTATCCGAAGGCGCGGACGATCGCCGAGCTCTGGCAGAACCTCCGCGACGGCCGCGACTGCATCGAGGAGCTGCCGGCCGAGCGCTACGCGCAGCGCCTGCGCTACGGGCCGACCGTGCGCTATCGCGGCGGTTTCGTCGACGACGTCGACCGCTTCGATTCGCTGTTCTTCAACATCCCGCCGAAGGACGCCGAGCGGCTGGATCCGCAGGAACGGCTGTTCGCCGAAGTGGCCTGGGAGGCGCTCGAAGACGCGGGCTATTACCCCGAACAACTGAACCGCGACGACGGCGCGGCCAACGTCGGCGTCTACGTCGGCGCTGTCTGGGCCACTTACCAGACCGTCGGCGTCGAGGAGAAACACTTCGGCGGCACGCAGGCGCCGAGCTCGTTCCTCTGGAGCATCGCGAACCGCGTCTCCTACGGCATGAACTTCTCCGGTCCGAGCCTGACCGTCGACACCGCGTGCTCGTCGAGCCTGACCGCGCTGTATCTGGCCTGCGAAGCGATCTACGCGGGCGAATGCAGCTCGGCCATCGTCGGCGGCGTCAATCTGGACCTGCACCAGAGCAAGTGGGACATCAACTGGTCCGGCGGCGCGCTGTCCAGGGACGGCGTCTGCCGCAGCTTCGGCCAGGGCGCGAACGGCTACGTCGCCGGCGAAGGCGTCGGCGCGGTCTACATCAAGCCGCTGGCCCAGGCGCTCGCCGACGGCGATCACGTCTACGGCGTCATCAAGGGCATCGTCGTCAACCACGGTGGCCGCACCAGCGGTTTCGTCGTGCCGAATCCGAAGGCGCAGACCGGCCTGATCCGCGCGGCGCTCGAGCGCGCCGGCGTCGACGCCGCGAGCATCGGCTACATCGAGGCCCACGGCACCGGCACCGAGCTCGGCGATCCACTGGAGATGGCGGCGCTCAACCAGGCGTTCGCCGGACACGAGCTGCCGCTGCACGGGTGCGCCGTCGGCTCGCTGAAGACCAACATCGGCCATCTCGAGGCCGCCGCCGGCGTCGCGAGCCTCAGCAAGGTGCTGCTGCAATTGCAGCACCGGCAGCTCGTGCCGTCGCTGCATTCGGCCGAGCTCAACGAGCACATCGACTTCTCCGCCTCGCCCTTCCGTGTGCAGCAGCAGCTGCAGGACTGGACGCCGCGCGAGGTCGGCGGCCAGCCGCAGCCGTTGCGCGCCGGCATCAGCTCGTTCGGCGCCGGCGGCTCCAACGCCCACGTCATCGTCGAGAGCGCGCCGGCCGTGGACGTCGCTGCGGCGACCGACGGCGAGACCCACGTGTTCCCGCTGTCGGCGCGGACCGAGGCGCAGCTCGCCGACGTCGCCCTGCGGCTGCGCGAGCATCTGCGCCGGCCGGAGCCGTCCGCGCTGCGCGACATCGCGTTCACCCTGCAGTCCGGCCGCAAGCCGTTCGAGTACCGCGTCGCGCTGCTCGCGCGCACGCATGCCGAGCTCGGCGACCGCCTGGACCTGTTCCTCGCGGGCAAGCGTCACGACGGTGTCGCCACCGGCAACGTCAAGAACGCCGACGTGCTGCTGAAGCTCATGAGCCGCAGCGAGCGCGAGCAGCTGATCGGCCTGCTGTCGCGCCGCCGCGATCCGGCCAAGGTCGCGCGGCTCTGGGCCGAAGGCGTGCTGCTGGACTGGCGCGGCGTCAACGGCGCGAGCAGCGGACGCCGCGTCTCGCTGCCGACCTATCCGTTCGCCGACAAGCGCCACTGGGTGCCGGTCACGCCGCCGGGCGCCGTCGCCGGCGCCGCGTCGCGCGGCGGCCTGCACCCGCTCGTCGACAGCAACGAATCGACGTTCGAGCGCCAGCTGTTCCGCAAGACCTTCCACGACGGCCAGTTCTTCATCTACGACCACCGCGTCATGGATGTGCCGACCCTGCCGGGCGTGGCCTATCTCGAACTCGCGCGCAAGGCCGGCGAGCTCGCCGCCGGCAGGCCCGTGCGGCGGCTGCGCAACATCCTCTGGGTCAGCCCGATCGCCGTGCGCGACGCGCCCGCGCAGGCCTGGGTCGAGCTCAAGCCGGCCCAGGACGCGATCCAGCTCGAGGTCTACAGCGACGGCGAGGGCGGCAAGAAAGTGCTGCACTCGCAATGCAAGGTGCTCTACGCGAGCGACGCCGAGCTCGCCGCGGCGCCCGAGTACGTCGATCTCGCCGCGATCCGCGCACGCTGCGCGAAGGTCATGGACGGCCGCGACGCGTATCCGCTGTTCAAGGCCTTCGGCCTGGACCTCGGCCCCGGCTTCCAGTCGCTGCACGAGGTGTTCCGCGGCGAGCGCGAATCGCTCGGCCTGCTGCAGCTGCCCGCGTCGCGCCTGGACGATCTGGATTCCCTGCAACTGCATCCGTCGCTGATCGACGGCGCGCTGCAGGCCGGCGTCGCGGCCCAGCTCGGCGGTGCCAGCGCCGAGATGCTCGTGCCGTTCTCGATCGGCGAGGTGGAAGTCATCCATCCGCTGCAGCCGCGCTGCTGGAGCTACGTCACCGAGAACACCGACGAGCGCGTGGAGAATTCCCGCGTCTCGCGCAAGAACGTGCTGATCCTCGACGACGACGGCAAGGTGCTCGTGCGCATCCGCGAGGCGACCGGCGTGCCGATCGCCGAAGTACACAAGGCGCCGGCGCGCCGCGACGAGTCCGGCTTCGCGCGGCTGTTCTACGCGCCCGAGTGGGAAGACGCGCCGCTCGACGTGCAGACCGGCGCGCCGGAGCAGGGCGAGGTCGTCCTGCTGTTCGGCGATGCGCCGCTGCGCGAGCACTACCGGCGCCAGCTCGCGGCCGACGGCGTCTCGCGCCGCATCGTGCTCGCGCGTCCGGCGGCGGCGTTCGCGCGCGTCGACGCCGACACGTTCGAGCTCGCGCCGGCCGACGCGGCGGGCTTCGCGCAACTCGTCGACGCGATCGCCGCCGACGGCGCAATGCCGCGGCACGTTGCGTTCGCCTGGGCGCTGGCCGACGTCGCGGCCGGGCAGGCCGGACTCGACGATGCGCTGAGGTTCGGCGTGCGTTCGCTGCTGCCGCTGTGCCAGGCGCTGACCCGGCTCAAGCTCGAACACAAGCTGCAGATCGTCTATCTGCACGTCGCCGGCGACGCCGACGCGGCGCTCGCGCACGAGGCGGTCGCCGGCTTCTTCCGCGCGCTGCACCTGGAATTCCCCAAGATCCAGTGCAAGGCGCTGGAACTCGACCGGCACGACGCCGATGCGGCCGCGACGCTCGCGGCGCTGCGCGCGGAATTCCGCGCCGACGCCGGCGATGCGGTCAGCCTGCGCCGCCGCGACGGCGCGCGCGCGCTGCGCAAGCTCAAGCGCATCGAGCTGCCGGAAGCCGCCGCGGCGCCGCTGCGCGACCGCGGCGTCTATCTGATCACCGGCGGCGCCGGCGGAC
>NZ_JANFVR010000145.1 GCF_024609805.1 Tahibacter caeni
CCGCGCCGGCGCCGAGGCGGCGATCGCCGCGGCGCGCGCCGCGCGCGCGGCGGGCCTGCACGTGGTCTTCGACGGCAATTTCCGCGTCAAGCTCTGGCAGGCCTGGGACGGCGATCCGGCGCAGATCCTCGGCGAGATCTTCGCCTGCGCCGACACGGCCTTCGCCGACCACCGCGACATCGGCGTCGTACTGCGGCGCGATTTCGCCGGCGCGCCGGCGGACCAGGTCGAACGCATCGCCGCCGACGCGGCGTTCGCCGCATTTCCGCAGCTGCGCCGCATCGTCGCGACGCGGCGCGTGCAGCACAGCGTCGACTGCCACGACCTCGCCGCGCACGCCTTCACGCGCGACGGCACCTGGCGGATGCCGGCCCAGCGCCTGGACGGCATCGTCGACCGCATCGGCGGCGGCGACGCGTTCGCCGCCGGCGTGCTGCACGGCCTGCTGGACGGGCGCGACGAGGACTACAGCCTGCGCTTCGGCCTGGCCGCCGCCTGCCTCAAGCACTCCGTGCCCGGCGATTTCCTGAGCCTGGCTGCCGGGCGCGTGGAAGCGCTGGTCGCGGAAGCGCGGTTCGACGTGCGGCGCTAGCCGGTGGCTACTGTCACGGGAATCGGGAATCGGAGGAGCAGATCGATGCAGCCCCGCCGTCGCCGCTCTTACGATTACCGATTCCCCATTGCCGATTCCCGCCCCCTAAAGCGGGCTTCATTTGCACGCGCCCGCCCCCACGTGGACCATAGCCCCTCCCACCTGCGCCCGGACCATAATGCCCCGTGCCCTGACCATCGAAGACGACACCGTGACGGCGGGCGAGATCGTCGCCGAACTGACGCGGCGCGGGCTCGCGGTGGACTGGACCACGAACGGCCGCGACGGCTACGAGCGGGCGCGCGACGGCGCGTACGACGTGATCACGCTCGACCGCATGCTGCCGGAGCTCGACGGGCTCAGCGTCGTCACGCGGCTGCGCGAGAGCGGCGTGCAGACGCCGGTGCTCATGATCAGCGCGCTGTCGGACGTCGACGAACGCGTGCGCGGCCTGCGCGCCGGCGGCGACGACTACCTGACCAAGCCGTTCAGTCCCGACGAAATGGCTGCGCGCGTCGAGGTGCTGCTGCGCCGCCCCGGCGGCGGCCCGCGCGAGACCGCCTTGCGCGTGGCCGACCTGGAGATCGACCTGATCGCGCGCGTCGCGCGCCGCGGCGGCGTCGAGCTCGAACTGCTGCCGACCGAATTCCGCCTGCTCGAATTCCTCGTGCGCCAGTCGGGCCAGATCCTGACCCGCACGATGATCTTCGAAGCGGTCTGGGGCTATCACTTCGACCCCGGCACCAATGTCATCGAAGTGCACATAGGCCGCCTGCGCCGCAAGATCGACACGCCCGGCAGCGTGGCGCTGATCCGCACGGTGCGCGGCTCGGGGTACGTGCTTGAAGCTCACTGATCTCTGGCGCACCGGCAGCTCGCGCCTGCTGCTGGTCTACGGCGCCCTGTTCGCATTGTGGTGCGTCGCGCTGATCGGCGTGATCCAGTGGGACACGCGGCGCTATCTGTCCAACGTCGTCGATCTGAAGATCGATCACATCTCCGAGTATTTCCTCAAGATCGACCGCGCACGCCTGCCCGAGGCGCTGGCCGTGACCGAATCGCTGGACCTGCGCGACGTGATCTCGCACGGCCTGTTCGACGCCCAGGGCAACCTGATCGAAGGCAATCTCGCGCGGATTCCCGAGGGCATGCCGCTCGACGGCAAGGTGCACGCGCTCGAGAACGGCGTGCAGCGCGTGCAAGGCCATCATCCCGTGCGCGCACGCGGCATCGCCGTGAAGCTGCCGAGCGGCGAGCTGCTCGTGTTCGTGCGCGACACCAGCGTCATCGACACGGTGGGTGCGATCATCGACCGCGCCGTGCTCTGGGGCCTGCCGCTCGTCGTCATTCCGGGCCTGCTGGGCGCGCTGCTGCTGAGCCGCCAGCCGCTGCGCCGCGTGCGCGCGATGGAGACCGCGGTCCAGCCGATCATGCGCGGCGACCTGCGCCGGCGCCTGCCGGTGTCGCCGCGCCGCGACGAACTGGATCTGCTGGCCGGCATCGTCAACAGCATGCTCGACGAGATCGAGCGCCTGATGGGCGAGGTCAAGGGTGTCTGCGACAACATCGCCCACGACCTGCGCACGCCGCTGACGCGGCTGCGCGCGCAGCTGCACGGCCTGCAGCGCGAGACCGCCGCCGACGATCCGCGCTCGGCGCTGATCGAGGCCACGATCGCCGACGCCGACGCCCTGCTCGACCGCTTCCGCGCGCTGCTGCGGATTTCCGAGCTCGAGGATCTGCACCGCCGCGCCGGCTTCGACGATTTCGACCTGGCCGCGACCCTGCGCCACGTCGTGGAGATCTACGCGCCGCTGGCCGAGGACAAGCGCGTCGCGTTCGCGCTCGAAACGGCCGAACCGCTGCCGCCGCTGCGCGGCGATCCGCATCTGGTATTCGAGGCCGTCTCCAACCTCGTCGACAACGCGATCAAGTTCACGCCGCCGCAGGGCCGCGTGCGCCTGCGCACCTCGCTCGAAAGCGAGGGGCCGCGCATCGAGGTCATCGACAACGGCCCCGGCATTCAGGCCTGCGACCGCGGCGCCGTCGTGCAGCGCTTCTACCGCGGCGCCGGCGCCCAGGCCGAAGCCGGCCAGGGCCTCGGCCTGGCCATCGTCGCGGCCATCGCGAAGCTGCACAGCTTCCGCCTGGAGATCGCCGAATGCGACGGCGGCGGCGCGAAGGTGTCGCTGCTGTGCTGGGCGGCGGAGCCGGCGGTGGCGTAGCCCCGCAACGGCGGCGCCGTTGCGGGCGGGAATGGGGAATCGTGAGAGCCGGAGCGATCCGGCCGGCGCTGCCGTGCTTCTCCGATTCCCGATTCCCCATTCCCGAGCCTGCGCGATGCGCAGGCCTCACAAATATATTTCCGAGATATTTCCCGATGTCCCTGCGCCGCTCCGCGGCCATGCTGCTCGTGATCGGATCGGAAATCGTGGAAGCGGGGTGAACCCTTCCGGAGCACGGCGCTTCGGCTTCTGGCGACTCCAATTCCCCGTTCCCGATTCCCGCTCAGCCCCGCGCAACGCGCGGCAGCTGAGCTCCCACGCCCCTCCACCACGAGTGTGTTGTGACCGGCCGCGCGGGGAGGCGCGGCGGTGACGTCCGGCCCGGCCGGACCGTTGGGGGGAACCAGCCACCGCGACCTGGAGGTGTCCCGCCCCGAGTACGCCCGTTCGCCTTATCGCTGCGCCCGCTGTGTGCAGGCGTCGTGCGGGGCCGTTCGCAGCAGGGCGCCGGAGCACCGGCGGCAGCGAACCCGTCCGTCGGCACCGCTCCGTTTCCGGTCCGGACCCTCCGGCGCCGGTTCCTCGCCGCTGAACGTGCCGCACGGGGGTCCGGCACGCGCAGGGCTGCAGTAGCACTCAGGAAACCGCCATGCGTACCTCATTGTTCATCGCCATTCTCGTCGCCCTGTCGGGCACGGCCGGCGCCGCCGGCGACCGCCTGCCCGGCGACGACCCGGGCAATTCGCGCAACAGCGACGAACGCTGCCTCGTGAGCTTTTCCAGCGCCGAGCAGGACGTCTGCTCGGGCAAAGTGTTCCTCGCCAATCCGGACCTGGAAGCACTCGGCAACGCGGATCTGTACAAGGATTCGCCGCTGCGCCTGCTCAAGTTCGACGGGCCCATCACCGAGCAGCGCCGCGCCGCGGTCGAGGCCGGCGGCTTCGAGATCCTCGGCTATGCGCCGCACTACGCCTACATCGTGCGTGCGCGCACCGACGTGCAGCGTCCGCCGCCGATGAGCGGCGTGCTCTGGAGCGGCCCGTTCCTGCCGGCGTTCAAGGTCGACCTGAACCTCGCCAACGAGCTCAAGGACGGCGGCATCGTCGAGCAGGCCGGCATCACCGAGCTCGTCATCAGCCTCAATCGCAACGAGGACCGCGCCGCCGCGCAGAACGCGATCGCGCGCGCGCCGGGGCTGACGTTCAGCGGCGTCGTGGAGGCCGGTCCCGACACGCGCCTGCTCGCGCGCTTCGAACGCCCGACCCTGCGCGCGGCCGTCGAGCAGCTCGCGGCCGATCCGAACATCGCCGCGATCGGCCTGCGCTGGCCGATGCACCTGATGAACTCGCAGGCCGACTGGCTGCACCAGAGCAACGTGAACTCGCCCTCGCCGCTGCGTCCGGTGTTCGACCGCGGCATCTACGGCTGCGGGCAGATCGTCGGCGAGCTCGACACCGGCATCCATATGGCGCACTGCTCGTTCAACGATGCGGCGCAGCCGCCGCCGGTCAACGTCTGCACCTCGGGCGCGAGCTGCCCGACGATCGCGACGCCGAACACCGCCGCGCGCAAGGTCATCGCCTATTACAAGTGGTCGGGCCTGTCCGGCAGCTCGCCGGAGGACAACCACGGCCACGGCACCCACGTCGCCGGTTCCATCGCGGGCCAGAACCCGGCCAACGCGGTCGACTGCACGAACTTCACGACGCCGGGCGGCAATACCGATCTCGACGGCACGGCGCCGGGCGCGAAGATCGTCATGCAGGAATCCGGTGGCAACCTCGCCTATCTGAACACGCAGGGCGGCAACCCGTACCACGCCGCGCAGACCGCCTACAACAACGGCGCGCGCCTGCACAGCAACTCCTGGGGCGGCGGCTGCACGAACAGCCTCGGCCAGTGCATCTCCGGCTGCACGGTGACCTACGACGCGCAGGCGCGCGACGCCGACAACGTCACGCGCGACAACAACGATCTCGTGCTGCTGTTCGCGGCCGGCAACGACGCGACGGCCTGCGCGAACGGCTACAACGTCGGCAGCCCGGGCAACGCGAAGAACGTCGTCACGGTCGGCGCCACCGGCCGCGGCACGGCCGGCAACAACATGGCGAGCTTCTCCTCGCGCGGTCCGACCAACGACAGCCGCACCAAGCCCGACATCACGGCCCAGGGCAGCAGCATCGTCTCGGCCGCGCGCAACGCCTGCGGCACCACGACGATGAGCGGCACCTCGATGGCCACGCCGACCGCGGCCGGCCTGGCCGCGCTCGTGCGCGAATACCTGCAGCGCGGCTTCTATCCGACCGGGCAGAAGGTCGCCGCGAACGCGATCGCCAATCCCTCGGGCGCGCTGGTCAAGGCCATCCTGATTTCCGGCGCGAGCAGCATGAGCGGCACCGGCGCCGGCACCAATCCGGGCCAGGCCCAGGGCTGGGGCCGCATCCATCTGGACAATGCGCTGTATTTCAACGGCGACAGCAGCCGCCTGTACATCCACGATTCGTCGGCCGGCCTCGCGACCGGCGGCCAGGACACGCACAGCCTGACGGTGACGGCCGGTACGCCGCTCAACGTCACCCTGGCCTGGACCGACGCGGCCGCGGCCGTCGGCGCGAATCCGGCGCTGGTCAATTCGCTGCGCCTGGAAGTCGTCGCGCCGAACGGCGACGTCTGGACGCAGAAGCTGCCGTCCGGCTTCAACGTCAACAACGCGAATCCGACGCAGAGCACGACGACGACGAACTACGACACGCGCAACAACGTGCACCGGATCAGCTTCGCGAGTCCGGCCGCCGGCACCTACCAGGTGCGCGTGCGCGGCATCAACGTGCCGAGCGGTCCGCAGAAATACGCGCTGGCCGCGACCGGCAACTTCCAGCCGGTCAGCAGCACGCCGGACTTCAGCCTGTCGGCGAGCCCGGCGTCGGTCAGCGTCTGCGCCGGCTCGAACGCGAGCTATACGATCGGCGCCGAAAGCCTCAACGGCTTCTCGAGCACGGTCGCACTGTCCGTCGCCGGCCTGCCCGGCAGCGCGACCGGCACGTTCACGCCGTCGTCCGTCGTGCCGGCGGTGCCCGCGGCGACGAGCGCGCTGGCCGTCGCCAACACGACCGGCGTGGCCAGCGGCAGCTACAGCCTCGTCGTCACGGGCGCCTCGAGCTCGCCGGCGCTGTCGCATACGGCCGGCGTGACCTTGAACGTGACCGCGTCCGCGCCGCCGGCCGGCACGCTGAACGCACCGGCCAACGGCGCGACCGGCCAGAGCACGACGCCGGCCTTCAGCTGGAGCGCGATCGCCGGCGCGAGCGCGTATCGCCTGCAGGTCTCGACGAGCGCGAGCTTCACGAGCACGGTCATCGACCAGGTCGTCGCCGGCACGAGCTACACGCCGGCGACCGCGCTCGCGAACAGCACGACGTACTACTGGCGCGTGACCGGCAGCAACGGCTGCGGCGACGGCGCGGCCTCGGCCGTGTCGAGCTTCACGACGGCCGCCGTCGTCGCGAACTACTGCCGCACGCCGAACCTCGCGATCCCGGACAACAACGCGACCGGCGTCAGCGACGCGCAGGTCGTCGCAGCCGGCGGTACCTTGACCGGACTGCGTCTGTCCTTCGACATCACCCATACCTACATGGGCGATCTGACCCTGATCCTGTCCAACGGCACGAGCTCGGTCACCCTGATGCAGCGGCCCGGCAACGCGAGCAACACCGGCAGCTCCGGCTGCAGCGGCAACAACGGCAACGTCATCGTCGACAACGCGGCGACCTTGACCCTGGAGAGCAACTGCGGCAGCGGCACGCCGGCCTATACCAACGGCGCGAGCTACAGGCCGAACAACCCGTTCACGCCGTTCGTCGGTCAGCCGCTCAACGGCACCTGGACCCTGCGCGCGGTCGACTCGGCCGGCGCCGACACCGGCATCCTGCGCGGCTGGTGCCTGCTGCCGAACCTGTAAGCACCCGCAACCTCGACAGCGCATGACCCGCGGCGGGCTCGCAAGAGCCCGCCGTTTCATTTTGTTCGGCGAAGGGCATTCGTGCATGAGGCGCACGGCGCGACTTTTGCGCTTGTGTCGCTGACGCCTTCATCGGGACGTCGACTTCCATCGTTCCGCAAGCCCGGAGCCCTCGCTCAGATCAACAGCTGGACCGACTGGGAGCTCAAGCTCGATCTCGCCGGCAATCCGCCGTATGCGGAGCGCGACAGCCGGCTGCTGGCCTATCGCTGGGCCGGCGGCGCCAACAACGAACTCTGGCGCCAGAACCGGACCCGCTCGGCCGGCGCCGCGGCGTCGACCGTCGGCGTCGGCGTCGATGCGCTGCAGTTGCACCTGCAGCGCCGGGGCCGGCCGGACATCGACGCGCTCGACACGTCGCTGCAGATGGCCGCCGCCGTGCAGATCGATCCGGACCGCAGTCTCCGCCTGCAGTTCGTCTGGGAAAGATCGCGCTCGCGCAGCATCCCGAGCTCGATGCCCCGCTGAACCAGTGGTTCGTGCCGGCGCTGCTGGATTTCCTCAACCGCAACCTGCTCGCGCCGATCGCGATACCGGCCATCGAGCTGCTCGGCGTCGGCTTCACCGCGCCGGCGCTCGCGACACAGCATCCGCATCTGCTCGCCGCGACGGCGCAGCTGCCCGACACGGTCGAGCCGCCGCCGGCGACCGCGTGGCCGCAAGGCAAGGTCTTCGCCGGCGCCGACGAGGACGTGCTCAACGCCGTCGCCGCCGCGCTCGAGCGCATCGTGCCGTCGGGCAAGTGGGAATATTCGATCGACATCGGCATCTGCACGCTGGGACTGAACGCGCGCTACGACGTGTACCTGGGCAATCCGCGTTTCAGCTGACCCCGGCGTCGCGCAACGTCTACCTCCCGAGCAGGGAGCTCGGCGCGCACGCGGGCTTCTCGATGTCCTGCGTCCTGTCGGCGTCGCCGGGCGCGAGCGCGCGCGGCTGGGTCACGGCCGCGGCCGAGGTCTCGGTCGACGCGCGCAACCACATCGTCGTCCACCTGAAATCGGTCGAGCAGCTGTCGCTGAGCTGGGGCTTCGACGACACGCCGTTCTGGCTGCCGAACTGGGCGATCTCGCCGATCCTCAAGGTGTTCGAACCCGCGGTCGCGGCCGTCGTCGGCGCCGCCTAGCGCGACCTGTCGTTCGACGTCTATTCGATCCCGACGATCAGCGCGACGATCGCCGGCCGCACCTTCGATCTCACCCTGCGCGATCTCGCGCTCGACTCGACCGCCGACGGTGCCGGCAAGCCGCTGCTGCTCGCGACCGGCGCGGCGTCGGTGACGATGCGCTAGTCCGGTCCGGGTCCGTCGCCCGCCGGAGGCGCCGGATTCGCCGGCAGTCGGCGCGCCGCGTACGAACGGCAGGGCGGCGCCGCGGCCGACCGCCAAAACCGCGGATACCGGTATCCGCGGCCACTAGACCATGGTCGTAACCGCAGGGCTGGCGGCGGCGCGCAAGCCTCGTCACGGCGCCGCGCCGCAACGCTTCGGCGCGGTCGGCGCGGCGCTGCTTTCGTTCCTAAAAAATTCTTCATTCACGCGCGAGCTTGGGTTTCCGGACGGCGCCGCATACTAGTGCGGCGCATCATCGCTCACGGTTCTCCATGTTCGGCATCGTTCGTACCGCATTGCGCCGCCCGTATACCTTCGTCGTCCTGGCGCTGCTGCTCCTGCTCATCGGCCCGCTCGCGGCGCTGCGCTCGCCGACCGACATCTTTCCGGAAATCCGCATTCCGGTCATCAGCGTGGTCTGGCAATACACAGGCCTGCCGCCCGATGCGATGGCCGGCCGCATCACCACACCGTTCCAGCGCGCGCTGACGACGACGGTCAACGACATCGAGCACATCGAAGCCAATTCTTATACCGGCTTCGGCGTCATCAAGATCTTTTTCCAGCCGACCGTCGACATCAACACGGCCAACGCCCAGGTCACCGCGATCTCGCAGACCCTGCTGCGGCAGATGCCGCCGGGCGTGAATCCGCCGCTGATCATCAACTACAACGCGTCGACCGTGCCGATCCTGCAGCTCGCGCTGTCGGGCAAGGGCATGAACGAGCAGACGCTCGGCGATCTCGGCATCAACAACGTGCGCACACGCCTCGTCACCGTGCCCGGCGCGGCCGTGCCGTTTCCGTTCGGCGGCAAGTCGCGCCAGGTGCAGATCGATCTCGATCCGGCCGCGCTGCAGGCGCGCGGCCTGTCGGGCCAGGACGTGGCGACCGCGCTGGCCGCGCAGAACCTGATCACACCGGTCGGCACGCAGAAGATCGGCGGCTTCGAATACACGATACAGCTCAACAACGCGCCGTCGGATCTCGACGCGATCGCGCAGATGCCGATCAAGACGGTCAACGGCGCGATGGTCACCATCCGCGACGTGGCCAACGTGCGCGACGGCAACCCGCCGCAGAGCAACATCGTCCACGTCGACGGCAACCGTTCGGTGCTGCTGACGGTGTTCAAGAACGGCTCGGCGTCGACCCTCGCGATCATCGCCGGCATCAAGGACATGGCCGAAGCGATCAAGCCCGGCCTGCCCGAGGATCTGGAAATCAAGCCGATCGGCGACCAGTCGCTGTTCGTGCGCGCCGCGATCGGCGGCGTCGCGAAGGAAGGCCTGATCGCCGCGGCGCTGACGAGCCTGATGATCCTGCTGTTCCTCGGCAGCTGGCGCTCCACCGCCATCATCGCCGTGTCGATTCCGCTGTCGATCCTCGGCGCGATCGCGACTCTGGCCGCGTTCGGCGAGACCCTGAACATCATGACCCTCGGCGGGCTCGCGCTGGCCGTCGGCATCCTCGTCGACGACGCGACGGTCACGATCGAGAACATCAACTGGCATCTCGAACAGGGCAAGGACGTCGAGACGGCCATCCTCGACGGCGCGCAGCAGATCGTGATGCCGGCCTTCGTCTCGCTGCTGTGCATCTGCATCGTGTTCGTGCCGATGTTCTTCCTCGAAGGCGTGGCGCGCTTCCTGTTCGTGCCGATGGCGCTGGCGGTGATGTTCGCGATGACCTGGTCGTTCATCCTCTCGCGAACCTTGGTACCGACCATGGCCAAGTACCTGCTCAGGCCGCACGCGCCGCACACCGACCTGCACGGCAACACGGCGACGCTCGGGCGCGGCGCCAATCCGCTCGTGCGCTTCCAGCGCGGCTTCGAGGCGCGCTTCGAGCGGTTCCGCGAGGGCTACCGCGACCTGCTCGCGCTGGCCCTGGTGCACCGGCGCGGCTTCGTGCTCGGCTTCCTCGCGGTCGTGCTGGCCTCGTTCCTGCTCGTGCCGTTCCTCGGCCGCAATTTCTTCCCGAGCGTCGACGCCGGCCAGATCCTCATGCATGCGCGCGCCCAGGTCGGCACGCGCGTGGAAGAAACCGCGAACCGTTTCGCGCAGATCCAGCAGGCCATCCGCGAGATCATTCCGCCCGACGAACTCGGCACGCTCGTCGACAACGTCGGCATGCCGATCTCGGGCATCAACCTCGCCTACAACAACACCGGCACGATCGGCTCGCAGGACGGCGACATCCAGATCAGCCTGCGCGAAGGCCACCGGCCGACCGAGGACTACGTGCGCACGCTGCGCGAGGAACTGCCGCGGCGCTTTCCCGGCGTGACCTTCTCGTTCCTGCCGGCCGACATCGTCACGCAGATCCTGAACTTCGGCGCGCCGGCGCCGATCGACCTGCAGGTGCGCGGTCCCAACGCGGCGGCGAACTACGCCCACGCGCAGAAGCTGCTGCACGAGATCCGCCAGGTCCCGGGCGTCGCCGACGCGCGCATCCAGCAGTCGGCGGCCGCGCCGCTGTTCAAGGTCGACGTGGACCGCACGCGCGCGCAGTACGTCGGCATGACCGAGCGCGACGTGACCAACAGCCTCGTCGTGAATCTCGCCGGATCGAGCCAGGTCGCGCCGACGTTCTGGCTCAATCCGCAGAACGGCGTGCAGTACCCGATCGTCATGCAGACGCCGCAGTACGACATGGACTCGCTGGATGCTCTGATGAGCGTGCCGCTGACCGCGGCCGGCGCGCGCGCGCCGCAGCTGCTCGGCGGCGTCGCGACGATAGCGCGGGGCACGGCCAGCGCCGTGGTCTCGCAGTACGACATCCAGCCGCTGGTGCAGATCTACGCGACGCCGCAGGGCCGCGATCTCGGCGCGGTGGCCGGCGAGATCCAGCGCATCGTCGCCGCGCATGCGGCCGAGCAGCCCAAGGGCGTGCAGGTGCATCTGCTCGGCCAGGTGCGCACGATGAACTCGGCGTTCACGGGCCTGTTCCTCGGCCTCGTCGGCGCGATCGTGCTGATCTATCTGCTGATCGTCGTGAACTTCCAGTCCTGGAGCGACCCGCTGGTCATCGTCAGCGCGCTGCCCGCGGCGCTGGCCGGCATCGTCTGGATGCTGTTCACGACGTTCACGACCCTGTCGGTGCCGGCGCTGACCGGCGCGATCATGTGCATGGGCGTGGCCACGGCCAACAGCGTGCTCGTCATCAGCTTCGCGCGCGAACGCCTCGAGCAGCTCGGCGACCCGGTCGCCGCGGCGCTCGACGCCGGCTTCGTGCGCTTCCGCCCGGTGCTCATGACCGCGCTCGCGATGATCATCGGCATGGCGCCCATGGCGCTGGGCCTCGGCGAAGGCGGCGAACAGAACGCGCCGCTCGGCCGCGCCGTCGTCGGCGGCCTGATCTTCGCCACGTTCGCGACCCTGGTCTTCGTCCCCGTCGTCTTCAGCATCGTGCACGGCCGCGAGCAGCGCCGCCGTGGCGAACGCGCCATCGTTTCCGGAGAACCTCATGCCGTCTGATCCGACCGCGCCGCGCCGCGGCCTCAAACTCACCGGCGCCGCCGTCGCCGCCGGCGCCGCGCTGGTCGTCGCGCTCGGCATCGGCTCGCGCGCCTCGGGGCACGCCCGGCTCAAGGAATGGACCCAGGCCCAGGC
>NZ_JANFVR010000146.1 GCF_024609805.1 Tahibacter caeni
GGCGCAAGCGTGCGCACGCGCCGGCCGCGGGCCACCCGCGGGGCCTGACCCCGCGGCGGCCGTGCCGGCGCGCCGTCGCAACGCGACACGACGCGATTCCCGGCCGCCGCGGTTGCGCCTTGCGCGCAGCTGCCGCAGGCCGCGACACGCCGCTGCGCCGTTGCCGAGAACGCCGCGCAGCAGCGACGAGTTGCCGCAGGGGCAGCGGGCTCTGCCTGACCCATGTCAGTGCGGGCGTAGGGGCCGGCGGCCAACACTGCCGCCGGTTGCCGCAGCCGTCGCTGCGGAACGGATCTTCCGATGAGCATGTCCGGCACCGATACCCGCATTGCGAGCCCGTCCGCGCCGCGCGCCGACCGGCAGATCGACGCCTGGGATCCGGAGAATCCCGCGTTCTGGGACGCGGCCGGGCGGCGCATCGCCAATCGCAACCTGTGGCTGTCGATACCGGCGCTGCTGCTGGCCTTCGCGGTCTGGATGATGTTCTCCGCCGTCGCGGTCAACCTGCCGCGCGTCGGCTTCGCGTTCGGCACCGACCAGCTGTTCTGGCTCGCCGCGCTGCCGGCGCTGTCGGGCGCGACCCTGCGCATCTTCTACAGCTTCATGGTGCCGGTGTTCGGCGGCCGGCGCTGGACCGCGATCGCCACCGCGAGCCTGCTGCTGCCCGCGCTGTGGCTGGCCTTCGCGGTCGCCGACCGGTCCACGCCGTACTGGCAGTTCGTCGCGATCGCGATCCTCTGCGGCCTGGGCGGCGGCAACTTCGCCTCGTCCATGTCGAACATCAGCTTCTTCTTTCCGAAGGCGCGCCAGGGCTACGCGCTCGGCATGAACGCCGGTCTCGGCAATCTCGGCGTGTCGGCGGTGCAGTTCGTGATCCCGCTCGTCACCGGCTTCGCGCTGTTCGGCCGTTTCGCCGGCGGTCCGCAGACCACGGCCGACGGCCGCCAGCTGCTCCTGCAGAACGCCGGCTGGATCTGGGTGCCGTTCATCCTCGCGAGCGCCGTCGCGGCCTGGTTCGGCATGAACGACCTGCAGGCCGCGCGTTCGAGCTTCGCCGAGCAGTCGGTCATTTTCCGGCGCAAGCACAACTGGCTGATGTGCTGGCTCTACGTCGGCACGTTCGGCAGCTTCATCGGCTTCTCGGCCGGCTTTCCGATGCTGAGCAAGACGCTGTTTCCCGGCGTCGACGCGCTGCAGTACGCATTCCTCGGCCCGCTGGTCGGCGCGCTGATGCGCTCGGCCGGCGGCGCGATCGCCGACCGCGTCGGCGGCGCGCTGCTGACCCTGATCGTCTTCGTCGGCATGGCCGCGGCGGTGTCCGGCGTCATCGCGTTCCTGCCGGGCCCTTCCGGCGGCGGCAGCTTCGGCGGCTTCCTCGCGATGTTCCTCGTGCTGTTCGTGCTGTCGGGCATCGGCAACGCGAGCACGTTCCGCATGATCCCGGTGATCTTCCGCACCCTGCAGCAGCGCGGCCTGCCCGCGGTTGCCGATGCGGCGCAGCAGGCGGCGGCGCAGCGGCGCGCAGGCATCGAATCGGCCGCGGTCATCGGTTTTTCCTCGGCCATCGGCGCCTACGGCGGCTTTTTCATTCCGAAGAGCTTCGGCTCGTCGCTGGCGCTGACCGGCGGCGCGCAGGCCGCGCTGTACGGCTTCACCGCGTTCTACCTCAGCTGCATCGCGATCACCTGGTGGTGGTACTTCCGCCGCGGCGCGGAATGTCCCTGCTGACCCGCTGCGCACCGCCACCCCGCAAGGCTTCGATACGGAGACCCAGCCATGAGCTACTTCCTCGACCGACTGAACTTCCTGAAGCCGGCGCCCGAACCGTTCGCCGGCGGCCACGGCGCGGCGCGGCAGGAGGATCGCAGCTGGGAGGACAGCTATCGCCGGCGCTGGCAGTACGACAAGATCGTGCGCTCCACGCACGGCGTGAACTGCACCGGCTCGTGCAGCTGGAAGGTCTACGTCAAGAACGGACTGGTCACCTGGGAGACCCAGCAGACCGACTATCCGCGCACGCGGCCGGACCTGCCCAATCACGAGCCACGCGGCTGCCCGCGCGGCGCGAGCTATTCCTGGTACCTGTACAGCGCCAACCGCGTGAAATACCCGCTGGTGCGTTCGGCCCTGCTGAAACTCTGGCGCGAGGCGCGCCGCTCGCAGGCGCCGGCGCAGGCCTGGGCCGCCATCGTCGGCGACGCGGACAAGGCGCGCAGCTACAAATCCAAGCGCGGCATGGGCGGCTTCGTGCGCGCGACCTGGGACGAGGTCGACGAAATCATCGCCGCCTCGAACCTGCACACGGTCAAGACCTTCGGTCCCGACCGCGTCGTCGGCTTCTCGCCGATTCCGGCCATGTCCATGGTCAGCTACGCCGCCGGCGCGCGCTATCTGTCGCTGCTCGGCGGCGCCTGCCTGTCCTTCTACGACTGGTATTGCGACCTGCCGCCGTCGAGCCCGCAGGTCTGGGGCGAGCAGACCGACGTGCCCGAATCGGCCGACTGGTACAACAGCCGCTACATCATCGCCTGGGGCTCCAACGTGCCGCAGACGCGCACGCCGGACGCGCATTTCTTCACCGAGGCGCGCTACAACGGCACCAAGACGGTCGCGATCACGCCCGACTATTCCGAGGTCGCCAAGCTCGCCGACCACTGGCTGCATCCCAAGCAAGGCACCGACGCCGCGCTGGCCTTCGCCATGGGACACGTGGTGCTGCGCGAGTTCCACGTTGAAAATCCGTCGGATTATTTCACCGACTACTGCCGCCGCTACAGCGACATGCCACTGCTCGTGCGGCTGGAGCGCCGCGCCGACGGACGCCTCGTCGCGGAGCGCTTCCTGCGCGCGGCCGACCTCGGCGGCCTCGGCGAGAGCAACAATCCCGAATGGAAGACCCTGGCCTACGACGAGATCAGCGGCGCGATCGCCGTGCCGAACGGCTCGGTCGGTTTCCGCTGGGGCGAAAAGGGCAAGTGGAACATCGAGCAGAAGGACAGCGCCGGCCGCGCCACGCGCCTGCGCCTGAGCCTGGCCGGCGTCGAGGACGCGGTCGCCGCGGTGAGCTTTCCGTATTTCGGCGGCGTCGAACACGCGTTCTGGACCGAATCGAAGTTCGACGACGTGCTCGAGCGCAACGTGCCGGTGCGCCGGGTCGCGCTCGCCGACGGCCAGGAGTGGCTGGTCGCGACGGTCTACGACCTGCTGCTGGCCCAGTACGGCGTGGACCGCGGTCTCGGCGGCGGCAACGTCGCGGCGAGCTACGACGCCGACGTGCCCGGTACGCCGGCCTGGCAGGAGAAGATCACCGGCGTCCCGCGCGCCGAGGTGATCCGGATCGCGCGCGAATTCGCGCGCACCGCCGACAAGACCCGCGGCTGCTCGATGATCATCGTCGGCGCCGCGATGAACCACTGGTTCCACAACGACATGAACTATCGCGGGCTGATCAACCTGCTCGTGATGTGCGGCTGCGTGGGCCAGTCCGGCGGCGGCTGGGCGCACTACGTCGGCCAGGAAAAACTGCGCCCGCAATCGGGCTGGGCGCCGATCGCGTTCGGCCTGGACTGGAGCAAGCCGCCGCGCCAGATGAACGGCACGAG
This sequence comes from Tahibacter caeni, assembly GCF_024609805.1. Taxonomy (GTDB): domain Bacteria; phylum Pseudomonadota; class Gammaproteobacteria; order Xanthomonadales; family Rhodanobacteraceae; genus Tahibacter; species Tahibacter caeni. The sequence goes on from NZ_JANFVR010000146.1 coordinate 3,603, forward strand.
CTTCTTCTACTTCAACAGCAGCCAGTACCGCTACGAAAAGCTCGACGTGAAGGAGATCCTCTCGCCGCTGGCCGATCCGGCGCGGCATACGGGTTCGCTGGCCGACTACAACCTGCGCGCCGTGCGCATGGGCTGGCTGCCGGCCGTGCCGCAGCTCAACGTCAATCCGCTGCAGCTCGTGCGCGACGCCGAGCGCGCCGGGGTCGCGCCGGCCGACTACGCCGCCGGCAAGCTCAAGGACGGCAGTCTGGATTTCGCCTATGCCGATCCGGACGCGCCGGAGAACTTCCCGCGCGTGCTGTTCATCTGGCGCTCCAACCTGCTCGGCAGCTCGGGCAAGGGGCACGAGTACCTGCTCAAGCATCTGCTCGGCACGCGGCACGGCCTGCAGGGCAAGGACCTCGGCGAACGCGGCGCGGCCCGGCCCGAGGAGATCCGCTGGCGCGACGAGGCGCCCGAGGGCAAGCTCGATCTGCTGGTCACGCTCGATTTCCGCATGTGCACCACGGCGCTCTACAGCGACATCGTGCTGCCGACGGCGACCTGGTACGAGAAGGACGACCTCAACACCTCGGACATGCATCCGTTCATCCATCCGCTGTCCAAGGCGGTGGACCCGGCCTGGGAGGCGCGCTCGGACTGGGAGATCTTCAAGGGCATCGCGCGCCGCGTCAGCGAGCTCGCCCCGGGCGTGCTCGGCGTGGAGAAGGACCTCGTGCTCGTGCCGACCCTGCACGACACGCCGAACGAGATCGCGATGCCCTACGGCGTCACCGACTGGAAGAAAGGCCAGTGCGAGCTCGTGCCCGGCAAGACTGCGCCGGCCATGGTCGTGGTCGAGCGCGACTACCCCAACCTCTATCGCAAATTCACCGCGCTGGGTCCGCTGCTCGACACGCAGGGCAACGGCGGCAAGGGCATGAGCTGGGAGACCGGCCGCGAGGTCGAGTTCCTCGCGCGGCTCAACCGCGAAGTCGCCGAGCCCGGCGTGAGCCAGGGCCGCCCGCGCCTGGAAACCGCGATCGACGCGGCCGAGGCCATCCTGCATCTGGCGCCGGAAACCAACGGCCACGTCGCGGTCAAGGCCTGGCAGTCGCTCGAAGGCTTCACCGGCCGCCGCCACACGCACCTGGCCGAGGGCAAGGAACACGAGGCGATCCGCTTCCGCGACATCCAGGCGCAGCCGCGCAAGATCATCTCCTCGCCGATCTGGTCGGGTCTCGAAGACGACAACGTCAGCTACAACGCCGGCTACACCAACGTGCACGAGCTGATTCCGTGGCGCACCCTGAGCGGCCGCCAGCAGTTCTACCAGGACCACGAATGGATGCGCGACTTCGGCGAAGGCTTCATGAGCTATCGCCCGCCGGTCGACACCAAGACGGTCAGGCCCATGCTCGGCCGGAAGCCGAACGGCCACGCCGAGATCGTGCTGAACTGGATCACGCCGCACCAGAAATGGGGCATCCACAGCACCTACAGCGACAACCTGCTGATGCAGACCCTGTCGCGCGGCGGGCCCATCGTCTGGCTCAGCGAGGACGACGCGCGCCGCGCCGGCATCGAGGACAACGACTGGATAGAGCTGTTCAACGTCAACGGCGCGATCGCCGCGCGCGCGGTGGTCAGCCAGCGCATGATGAACGGCATCGCGATGATGTACCACGCGCAGGAACGCATCATCAACACGCCGGGCTCGGAGATCACCGGCACGCGCGGCGGCATCCACAATTCGGTCACGCGCGTCGTGGTCAAGCCCACGCACATGATCGGCGGCTACGCCCAGCTCGCCTACGGCTTCAACTACTACGGCACCGTCGGCACCAACCGCGACGAACTCGTGATCGTGCGCAAGATGGACCAGGTGGACTGGCTGGATGGCGAGGAGCCGGGAATCGGGAATGGGATATCCGGAATCGCAAGAGCGGGAGGCGCCTAGCCATGCCGCCCACGACGCCTCGATCCGCCTTCGACGATTCCCGATTTCCCGTCCCCGATTTCCGAGTAGCGCCATGAAAATCCGTGCCCAGATCGCGATGGTCCTGAACCTGGACAAATGCATCGGCTGCCATACCTGTTCGATCACCTGCAAGAACGTCTGGACGTCGCGCGAAGGCGTGGAGTACGCCTGGTTCAACAACGTGGAGACCAAACCCGGCGTCGGCTATCCCAAGGAATGGGAGAACCAGCAGAAATGGAACGGCGGCTGGGTGCGCAACGCGGCCGGACGGCTGCAGCTCAAGGCCGGCGGCCGCTTCCGCCTGCTCGCCAAGATCTTCGCCAACCCCGACCTGCCGCAGATCGACGACTACTACGAGCCGTTCGACTTCGACTACCAGCACCTGCACCAGGCGCCGGAAGGCCAACACCAGCCCACGGCGCGCCCGCGTTCGCTGATCACCGGCGAGCGCATGCAGAAGATCCACTGGGGGCCGAACTGGGAGGAGATTCTCGGCACCGAGTTCGCCAAGCGCGCGAAGGACAGGAACTTCGACGGCGTGCAGCGCGAGATCTACGGCGCGTTCGAGAAGACCTTCATGATGTACCTGCCGCGGCTGTGCGAGCACTGCCTGAATCCGGCCTGCGTCGCGTCCTGCCCGAGCGGCGCGATCTACAAGCGCGAGGAGGACGGCATCGTCCTGATCGACCAGGACAAGTGCCGCGGCTGGCGCATGTGCGTGTCGGCCTGCCCGTACAAGAAGATCTACTACAACTGGAAATCGGGTAAATCCGAAAAATGCATCTTCTGCTATCCGCGCATCGAGATGGGCGAGCCCACCGTCTGCTCGGAGACCTGCGTCGGCCGCATCCGCTACCTCGGCGTGCTGCTCTACGACGCCGACCGCATCGAGGCCGCCGCCGGCGTGGCCAACGAAAAGGACCTGTATCCGGCGCACCTGGACCTGTTCCTCGATCCGCACGACCCGCAGGTCGTCGCCGCGGCGCGCGCCGAGGGCATACCCGACAACTGGCTCGAGGCGGCCAGGGCGTCGCCGGTGTACAAGCTCGCGATCGACTGGAAGCTCGCGCTGCCGCTGCATCCGGAATACCGCACCCTGCCGATGGTCTGGTACGTGCCGCCGCTGTCGCCGATCCAGTCGGCCGCCGATGCGGGACGCCTGGGACGCAACGGCGAGATTCCCGACGTCGCCTCGCTGCGCATCCCGGTGCGCTATCTCGCGAACCTGCTGACCGCCGGCGACGAGCGCCCGGTCGTGACCGCGCTGGAACGCATGCTCGCGATGCGCGCCTGGCGCCGCGCGATGAACGTCGACGGCGTCGAGGACGAGGCCGTGCTGGCCCAGGCCGGCCTCACGCGCGCCCAGGCCGAGGAGATGTACCGCTATCTCGCGATCGCGAATTACGAGGACCGCTTCGTCATCCCGAGCGCGCACCGCGAATACGCCAACGACGCGTTCGGCGAGCGCGGCGGCTGCGGCTTCAGCTTCGGCGACGGCTGCTCGCCGGGCTCCGACGCGGCCGCGCTGTTCGGCGGCCGCGCCACGACGGCCTACAGCGTGCCGCCGGCACGCCAGTCGCCCGAACGGGAGCGCGCATGAACGCGCTGAAGCTGATCGCGGTCCTGCTCGACTATCCGCGCGACGAGCTCTGGTCCCACGGCGACGCGCTGCGGCAGGCCTGTGCGGAGTGCGGCCTGCCGCCGCCGCAGGCGCAGGTGATCGAGGGCTTCGCGCTGTCGCTGCTCGCGCTCGATCCGCTGTCGGCGCAGGAGCGCTGGCTCGGCCTGTTCGACCGCGGCCGCGCGATGAGCCTGCTGCTGTTCGAGCACATCCACGGCGAATCGCGCGACCGCGGCCAGGCCATGGTCGACCTGATCGAGACCTACCGGCGCGGCGGCTTCGAGCTGGCCGCGCGCGAACTGCCGGACTATCTGCCGCTCGTGCTCGAGTTCCTCGCCCAGCGCCCGGCCGCCGAGGTCGCCGACTGGCTCGGCCACGTCGCGCAGATCGTCGCGCTGCTGGCCGGCCGCGCCGCCGAGCGCGGCAGCCCGTATGCGGCGCTGCTGGAAGTGCTCGTCGGCCTCGGCGAGGGCCGCGTCGATCTTGCGCTGATGCGGCGCAAGGCCCGCGACGAACCGCGCGACGACACCCCCGAAGCCATGGACCAGGTCTGGGAAGAGGAAGCCGTGCGCTTCGGCGCCGAGCCGCCCCAGGACGACTGCTCCCCGTCGCGCCGGCTGCCGGCCGGCGCCCGTCCGCGCGAATCGCAGGCCACCCCATGAACTCACTGAACTTTTTCCTGTTCCAGATTTTTCCCTATGTAGCGTTTGCCGTGTTCGCGATCGGCTGCTGGGCGCGCTTCGATCACGGCGCCTACACCTGGCGCAGCGGCTCCAGCCAGCTGCTGTCGGGCCGCTGGATGCGGCTGGGCAGCAACGCCTTCCACGTCGGCGTGCTGGCCATACTCGGCGGCCATCTGGTCGGCCTGCTGACGCCGCACGCGCTGTACGCGCCGCTGATCGGCAGCGGACAGAAGCAGCTCGTCGCGATGATCGTCGGCGGCCTGTTCGGCCTGCTCTGCCTGCTCGGCATGACCCTGCTGCTGGTACGCCGGATCGGCGACGCGCGCGTACGCGCGACCGGCAGCGGCCGCGATCTCGCCGTGCTGCTCCTGCTCTACGCGCAGCTGCTGCTGGGCCTGAGTTCGATCGTCGTGTCCGCCGGCCATCTCGACGGCGAACAGATGGTCAGGCTCGGCGAATGGGCCCAGCACATCGCGACGTTCCGCGCCGGCGCCGCCGGCTACGTGGCCGACGCGCACTGGATCTACAAGGCGCACATCACGCTGGGCCTGCTGCTGATCCTGATCACGCCGTTCACGCGCCTGGTCCACGTCTGGAGCGTTCCGCTGAGCTATCTGCGCCGCCCCTACCAGATCGTGCGTCGCCGCACCGCGCCGCTCGACTACGCCAACCGCCGGTGACCGCATGCGCACGACGATTCCCATCCTGCTCGACAACGGTCCGCGCACGCCGGCGGCCGGCGAAGCGCCCCGCCCCGGCCTGGCCGGCCACGACCACGACCACGCCGCCTCGCCGGGCCAGCCGCTGCCGGGACCGGCGCCGGTGTTCGTGCAGGTCGGCGCGACCCCGATCAGCGAGGCCGAGATCGCGCGCGAGATGCAGCACCATCGCGCCGACCGGCCGCAGCAGGCGCGCGCCGACGCCGTCCGCGCGCTGGTCGTGCGCGAGCTGCTGAATCTCGAGATCCGACGTCTGGGTCTCGCCGCGAGCGCGCGTCCCGAAGGCGCCGAGACCCACGAGGAAGCCGCGATCCGCGTGCTGATCGCACGCGAGGCCGCGACGCCGCAGCCCGGCGAGGACGAGTGCCGGCGCTATTTCGCGGCGAACCGGGCGCGCCTGCGCGAACCCGACCGCGCGCGCCTGCATCACATCCTGCTCGCGGCCGCGCCGGCCGACGGCGCCGGCCGGTACCGGGTGCGCGAGCTCGGCGAGCAGCTGATCGAGCGCCTGCGCGCCGAACCGGCGCGCTTCGGCGAATTCGCGCGCGAACACTCGGCCTGTCCTTCCCGCGACGACGGCGGCGATCTCGGCTGGATCGCCGCCGGCGACACCGTGCCCGAATTCGAGCGCCAGGCGTTCCGCCTCAAACCCGGACTGGCCGGGCTGACCGTCGAGACGCGCTACGGCCATCACGTCGTGCGCCTGGACGAACGGCAGCCGGGCCGGCCGCTCGCCTTCCACGACTGCCGCGAGCGCATCGCCGCCTATCTCGAGGCGCAGGCCCAGCAGAACGCCGTGCACCAGTACCTCCGCATCCTGGCCGAGCGCTACGGCGTGCGCGGCCTGGAGGCGCTGGAAGCCGCCTGATTCCCCCTTGCCGACAGGCATCCCGCATGAACACCCTCGTCGCTTCCGCACCCGCGCGCGGCCCGCAGCAAACCGCCCTCTGGGCCGGCACCGCGGCCTTCACCGTCAGCTTCGCGGTCTGGACCATCTTTTCCATCATCGGCGTGCAGATCAAACAGGAGCTCGGCCTCAGCGACACCGCCTTCGGCCTGCTCGTCGCCACGCCGATCCTGACCGGCTCGCTGTCGCGCATCTTCCTCGGCGTCTGGACCGAGCAGTTCGGCGGCCGGCGCATCTTCGCGGCGGTCATGCTGGCCGGCGCCGTCGCGACCTGGCTGCTGACCTATGCGCACAGCTATCCGACGTACCTGCTCGCGGCGCTGGGCATCGGCATCGCCGGCGGCAGCTTCACGGTCGTGATCACCTACGTGTCCAAGTGGTTTCCCAAAGCGCGCCAGGGCACGGCGCTGGGCATCGTCGGCGCCGGCAACATCGGCTCGGCGGTGACCAAGCTGCTCGCGCCGCTCGTCCTGGTCGCGCTGGGCTGGCACGGCGTCGCGCGGATCTGGGCCGTCGCGCTCGCGCTGGTCGCCGTCGCCTTCTACGTGCTCACGCGCGACGAACCCGACCTCGTGGAGCGCCGTGCGCGCGGCGTGCAGGCGGTGCCGTTCCTCGTGCAGCTGCGGCCGCTGAAAAACCTGCAGGTCTGGCGCTTCTCGCTGTACTACTTCTTCGTGTTCGGCGCGTTCGTCGCGCTGGCCCTGTGGCTGCCGCGCTACCTGGTCGGCGCCTACGGCCTCGACTTGCGCAGCGCCGGGCTGATCGCCGCGGCGTATTCGATTCCGGCCAGCCTGTTCCGCATCGTCGGCGGCTGGGCGTCGGACCGCTACGGCGCGCGCAAGGTGATGTACTGGACCTTCATCGGCTCGGTGATCTGCACCTTCCTGCTGTCCTACCCGAGCACGAGCTACGTCGTGCAGGGCATCGAGGGACCGATCGCGTTCACGCTGGCCGTCGGCGTGCTGCCGTTCACCGTGCTCGTGTTCGTGCTCGGCTTCTTCATGTCGCTGGGCAAGGCGGCGGTCTACAAGCACATACCGGTCTACTACCCGGACAACGTCGGATCGGTGGCCGGCGTCGTCGGCATGATAGGCGGGCTCGGCGGCTTCATCCTGCCCATCGTGTTCGGCCTGCTCAACGACCTGATCGGCGTCTGGACCAGCTGCTTCATGCTGCTGTTCGTGCTCGTCGCGACGGCGCTGGCCTGGATGCACTTCGCGATACGCCGCCTGGAACTCGCGCGGCATCCGCAGGTGGCCCGCGACACCGATCTGCCGGAAATCATGCCGGCGGCCGGCGCGGCCCGCGGAACGGATCAACCGATCAGCGGCAGGCTGTGATCGCTCAGGTGCGACAGCAGCAGGAAGGCCGACATCAGCAGCGCATTCAGCGCCCAGGCCACGGTCAGGAAGCGCGCGATCTGGCCGTAGCGCGGATCGCGCACGTTGTCGGCGTTGATCCAGACCAGCCGCGTGATCAGCAATGAGTACGCGACGAAGCCGGCCAGGCACAGCGCGAACAGCGGACTGCCGGTCTTGTCGAACGCGAACAGGATCGCCGCGAACAGCAGCTGGCTGCAAAACACGCCGTAGATCCAGAACACCCGCCACAGCGGCTGTGCGCCGCGCGTATCGGGCGACAGCCATTTCGAGTGCGGCGGGGACGGCAGTATTCCGGGCGAATCGGCGCTCATGGCATTCCTCGTGACGGCAGGGACCGGCGCACGACGCCGCCCCTGGTGACGCGGCGGACCGGCAGCCGGACCGCCGCAGGGATGAAACAGGGCGGCGGCCGCAGCGCGGCAGTGCCGCGCCGGAGCCGGACGCGACTCAGCCGCATTGCAGCTGGACCAGGCGGCCGTCGCCGGCCACGGCGAGAAACGGCGCGATCCGGCCGCCCTTGATCTGCTCGACCATCAGGCGCAGCGGCTGCACCGCCTCGTCGCTGTTCGGCGCGTGGCCGCCGCGGCCGGGCAGCGCGGCGACGAACAGCATCTGCCAGTCCGCGCCGGCCGCACGCGATTCCTGCACCAGCGCGGCGAAGCTCGCGATCTCCTCGGGCCGCTTGTCCACGCAGATCCGCGGCGCCAGCGCGCCGCCTTCGCCGCGCGCGAACGCGTCGCGCTGCGCCGCGCTCGCGTCGGGCGGCAGCTCGGCCTCGGCGAACACCAGCAGCAGGCGCT
>NZ_JANFVR010000147.1 GCF_024609805.1 Tahibacter caeni
GTCGTCGTCGGGGTGGGGGCCGCGGCCGCCGGAACCGCCGCCGGCTGCGCGCCTGGCGGCGGCGCGAGCCAGGCGTCGAGGATGCGGCGCGCGAGCGGCGCGGCGTCGTGGGAACCGCTCGCGCCGAATTCCATGACCAGCGCCAGCGCGATCTGCGGTTCTTCCACCGGCGCGAACGCGACGAACAGGGCCTGGTGGCGCTGCGCGTCGTCCAGGCCGCGCGTGTCGACCTCGTTGCCGGTGCGCGAGAAGCGCTGCGCCGTGCCGGTCTTGCCGGCGGTCGTGTACGGCGCGTCGGCGAACGTGCGCGCGGCCGTGCCGGTCGGGCCCGAGACCACGGCGATCATGCCGTCGCGGACGCGGTTCCAGTTGGTCATGTTGACGATGAAGCTGGGTTCCTCGGGCCGCTGCGGCACCGGCTCCACCGGCGCGCTGAAGCCCGACTGCGTCGCGCGCAGCAGATGGATCGGATGATGCGCGCCGCGCGCGGCGAGGATGGCCGTGGCATTGGCCAGCTGCACCGGCGTGACCACCCAATAGCCCTGGCCGATGCCGGCGATGACGGTTTCGCCCGGGAACCAGGGCTTGTCGAACTGCGCGCGCTTCCAGTCCTTGGACGGCAGGATGCCGCTGCCCTCGCCGGTCAGGTCGATGCCGGTGCGCGAGCCGAAGCCGAACTTGGACAGGTAGCCCGACATCCGGTCGATGCCCATGTCCAGCGCGAGCGAGTAGAAATACGTGTTGACCGACTGGGCCAGCGACTCGACCAGATCGACGCGGCCGTGGCCGCCGCGGCGCCAGTCGCGATAGCCGCGGCTCTGGCCCGGGATGTGGAATTCGCCGGTCGACAGCACGGTGTCGTCGATCCGGCGCACGCCCTGCTCGAGCCCGGCGATGCCCATGAAAGGCTTCATCGTCGAGCCCGGCTTGTAGGTGCCGACGAGCGCGCGGTGCAGCAGCGGGCGCAGCGGCGAGCCGATCAGCGTGCGGTAGTCCCCGTGGCTGATGCCGTTGACGAACAGGTTCGGATCGAAGCTCGGCACGCTGACCATGGCCAGCACTTCGCCGTTGCGCGGATCGATCGCGACGGCCGCGCCGGGCTTGCCTTCGAAGATGGCCTCGGCCGCTTCCTGCAGGCGCACGTCGATAGCCAGATAAAGGTTTTTGCCGGGCTTGGGCGGCGTGGAATCCAGCACGCGCAGCGCGCGGCCGTCGGCGTTGATCTCCACGCGTTCGTAGCCGGGCTCGCCGTGCAGCAGCTTCTCGTAGTAGCGCTCGATGCCGGTCTTGCCGATGTGCGTGGTACCGGCGTAGCGCGTCGCGTCGAGCTCGCGCAGATCGGCCTCGTCGATGCGCGCGACATAGCCGACGACGTGGCCGAACTCGGTGCCGCGCGGATAGGTGCGCGTCAGGTACGGCACGACTTCCACGCCCGGAAAGCGCCAGCGGTTGACCGCGAACTTGGCGACCTCGTCCTCGGACAGGCGGAAACGCAGCGGCAGACTGTTGAAGCCGCGGCGGCCCTTGCGCTGTTCCCTGAAGCGCTTGATGTCGTCCTCGGTCAGCGGCACGACTTCGCGCAGCTGTTCGAGCGTCGCGTCCATGTCCTTGACCCGCTCCGGCGTGACCTCGAGCCGGAACGCGGCGGTGTTGTCGGCGAGCAGCACCCCGTTGCGGTCGAAGATCAGGCCGCGCGCCGGTGGAATCGGCCGCAGCTTGATGCGGTTCTGGTCGGCGCGCGTGGCGAACTCGTCATGGCGCACGACCTGCAGATGGACGAAGCGCGCCGCGAGCACGCCGAGGCAGACGACGATGATCAGGAAGCCGACCAGCGCGCGGCGCTGGAACAGCGCGACTTCGCGGCCGCTGTCCTTGAGGCTGGTGCGGCGCGGGCTCATGCCTCGTGCACGCGCAGCCGGGCGCGCAGGTCGTCGAGCAGCAGGAACACCCAGGGCCAGGCCAGCATGCCGGCGACCGGGGCGTACCAGAAGGAGGCCGGCGGCATCGGCGCGCCCGTGAACGCGCGCTCCATCAGGCTCAGCACGCGGTCGTTGAGCAGCAGCGCGAACACGGCCAGCGACTGCTGCCACATCGGGAAGAAGCGCAGGCGCGAGCGAAAGCGCAGCACGATGAAGGCGAGCGCGGCCAGGCGCAGCGCCTGGTCGCCGAGCAGGTCGCCCTGCAGCACGTCGCCGACGAGGCCGAGCAGGAACGCGCGGCCGAGGCCGACGCGCTCAGGTTCCTCCAGCGCCCAGTAGATCAGGATCAGCCCGAGCCAGTACGGCCGGAACGGCAGCAGCACGTCCGGCAGCGGCATCAGCTGCAGCAGGCAGGCCACGATCAGGCTCAGCAGGAACAGCAGGAAATGCGCGCGATGCTTGTTCATCGGCGCTGCTCCGGGGGCGCCGAGGCCGGCGCGGGCGTGGTGCCGCCCGGTCTGGCGGCCGATGGTGCGGTAGCGGGCGCGGCCGCTGCTGCCGAGCCCGCGGGTCGGACGGAGGCCGGCACGGACACGGCCGACATTTCGCCGGTGCCCGGCGGCGCGAGTTCTCCCGGCGACGGCGCCGGCGGTCCGGTTTCGGGCTTCAGCGCCGGCGGACCCACCGGATCGGCCAGCGGCCTCAGCAGCAGCACGTCGCCGCTGCGCTCCAGCGCGGCGGCCGGCCGCGCAACTGCGACGGCGAACATGCCGCTGGGGTCGGCCGCGACCGAGCGGATCTCGCCGACCGGGAACCCGGCCGGGAAGCTGCCGCCGAGGCCCGAGGTCAGCAGCTTGTCGCCGGCCTTCACATCGGCGCTGACCGGAATGTTCGGTACGTCGAGGCGGTCGCTGCTGCCGCTGCCGTACGCGATCGTGCGCAGGCCCGTGCGCTCGATGACGACGGGCACCGCGTGGCTGGTGTCGGTGATCAGGATGGCCGTGGACGTGGTCGGCAGCACTTCGCTGATCTGGCCCATGACGCCGTAGGCGTCGAGCACGGCCTGGCCGACGACGACGCCCTGGCGCGCGCCGGCGTCCAGGGTGATGCGCTGGCGGTAGGGGTCGAGCACGATGTCGATGAGCTTCGCCAGCTGCACGCCGAGGCCCAGCGAATGCTGCACGTCGAGCAGCTCCTTGAGCCGGGTGTTCTGCTCGGCCACGGCGCTGAGCCGGTTCAGGCGCGCCTGGGTCAGCAGCAGCGCCTCGCGCAGGCGCTGGTTTTCCTGGGTCAGGGCCTGGCGGTCGGCCACGGCCAGGCGCACGGTGCGCGCGGCGTCGGCCGGCATCGCGGCGATGCGATAGACCGGCTCCACCGCGACGGCGACGTACTGGCGCACGCGGGCGAGGTAGTGGCCGCGGTAGTCGGCGACCATCAGGGCGACGCCGGCCGCCAGATAGACGACCAGACGCAGGGTGCTGGTCGCTCCGGCGCCGAACAGGGGACTGGTATCGGAGCGGGCAAGCGGCATGCGGGTGGGGCCAGGAAGTCAGCGCCGCGGCGGGCTGCGCCGCGGCGTATGCCGCGGGTTATTCCGGCGCGAAGAAATCGCTGCCGTGCAGGTCGATCAGTTCGAGTGCGCGGCCGCCGCCGCGGGCCACGCAGGTCAGCGGCTCGTCGGCGACCTGCACGTGCAGGCCGGTCTCTTCCGAGATCAGGCGGTCGAGATCGCGCAGCAGCGCGCCGCCGCCGGTCAGCACGATGCCGCGCTCGGCCACGTCGGAGCAGAGCTCCGGCGGCGTCTGCTCCAGCGCGCTGCGCACGGCCGAGACGATGCCCGACAGCGGCTCGTGCAGCGCTTCGAGCACCTCGTTGGAGTTGATCGTGAACATGCGCGGCACGCCTTCGGCCAGATTGCGGCCGGAGACTTCGATCTCGCGCACTTCGCTCTGCGGGTAGGCGCAGCCGACCTCGAGCTTGATGCGCTCGGCCGTCGCCTCGCCGATCAGGGTGCCGTGGTTGCGCCGGACATAGTTGACGATGGCTTCGTCGAAGCGGTCGCCGCCGATCCGGACGGACTGGGAATAAACGATGCCGTTCAAGGAGATGACGGCGACTTCCGAGGTGCCGCCGCCGATGTCCAGGACCATGGAGCCGCGTGCTTCGTGGACCGGGATGCCGGCGCCGATCGCCGCGGCCATGGGTTCCTCGATCAGGAACACGTCGCGGGCGCCGGCGCCCTCGGCCGATTCCTTGATCGCGCGGCGCTCGACCTGGGTCGAGCCGCAGGGCACGCAGATCAGCACGCGCGGGCTGGGCCGCAGCATCCGGCTCTTGTGCACCTGCTTGATGAAGTGCTGCAGCATGGCCTCGGTCATCATGAAATCGGCGATGACGCCGTCTTTCATCGGCCGGATCGCGACGATGGACCCCGGCGTGCGGCCGAGCATGCGCTTGGCGTCGGCGCCGACGGCCGCGACGCTGCGCGGGCCGCCGGGTCCGCGGTCCTGGCGGATCGCGACGACCGAGGGTTCATTGAGGACGATGCCCTGGCCGCGCACGTAGATCAGCGTGTTGGCGGTGCCGAGGTCGATGGACAGATCGTTGGAAAACAGACCGCGAAGGCTTTTGAACATGAGCGCCGGGAGCTGGTGGGAAACGCGGAAACCGTTGCGGAGATCGTCGGGGCCGGAACTCCCGTGCAGCCACCAGGGCGGCCGGACGCGGTCGGAACCGGCGGCCGGCGGGATTGCAGGGGAGCGACGGCCGGCACCGGGACGATACTGCCGGAACTCGTTTCAGGGCTTCCGAAAAGGGGCGGAAAAGGCCGCACAGTCTAGTGTCGGGACCCCGGCTGTGCAAGGTAAGGTCGCGTTAAAAAAGCATTTTTGGGTTTGGATCCGGCGCGGCCCGCAGGCGCCGGTTATGCGCTTTGGTGCATTGCAGCGGCATGCTAAGTTCGGTCGCTCCCGTCCGCCGAACATGCGTTTCACATGTCACTAGACCACGCTGCGGTTCGCCATATCGCCCGTCTGGCCCGGCTCGCCGTCGCCGACGACCAGCTCGAAAGCCTGCGCTCGGATCTCGAACGCGTGCTGCATCTGTTCGACGATCTGGCCGCCGCCAATGTGGACAATCTCGCACCGCTCGCGCATCCGCACGACCAGCCGCTGAGCCTGCGCGAGGACGTCGTCGTCGACACCGACCGCAGCGCGCAGCTGCTCGCGCTCGCCGCTGCCTCGCAGGGCGGCTACTACCTCGTGCCGAAGGTGATCGAATGAGCGCCGCATCGATGGCCGCGCTCGCCGCGGATCTCGCCGCGGGCCGCCGTTCCGCGCTGCAGCTGGCCGACGACGCGCTGGCGCGCGCCGAACGCGCGGCGGCATTGAACAGTTTCATCCGCATCGACGCCGACGGCGCGCGCAGCGCGGCGCGCGCCGTCGATGCGCAGCGCGCTGCCGGCGCTGCGCTGCCGGCGTTGGCGGGAATCCCCTTTGCGCACAAGGATATTTTTTGCACGCGCGGCGTCGCGACGACCTGCGGCTCGCGCATGCTGCGTGATTTCGTGCCGCCGTACGACGCGCAGGTCGTCGAGCGGCTCGCGTCGGCTGGCGCGGTCAGCCTCGGCAAGACCAACATGGACGAATTCGCGATGGGTTCGTCCAACGAAAACAGCGCCTACGGCGCCGTCGCGAATCCCTGGGACACGGCGCGCGTGCCCGGCGGCTCGTCCGGCGGCTCGGCCGCGGCGGTCGCCGCGGGCATCGTGCCGTTCGCGACCGGCACCGACACCGGCGGCTCTATCCGTCAGCCGGCCGCGTTCTGCGGCATCACCGGACTCAAGCCGACCTACGGCCGCGTCTCGCGCTACGGCATGATCGCCTACGCGTCGAGCCTCGACTGTGCCGGCGTGCTCGCGCGCTCGGCCGCCGACTGCGCGATCGTGTTCGATGCGATCGCCGGCTTCGATCCGCGCGACGCGACGAGCGTCGCGCGGCCGGCCGAAGCGACGGCCGCGCTGCTGGAGCAGCCGCTGGCCGGGCTGCGCATCGGCATCGCGCGCGAATATTTCGGCAGCGGCGTGCAGGCCGGGGTCGGCGAGCGCGTCCACGCGGCGCTGCGCGAGCTCGAACGCCTCGGTGCGGTGCTCGTCGACGTGAGCCTGCCGAACGCGCACCACGCGATCGCGGCGTATTACGTGATCGCGCCGGCCGAGGCCTCGAGCAATCTCGCGCGCTACGACGGCGTGCGCTACGGCCATCGCACGGCGCATGCGCGGTCGCTCGACGAGCTGTACAGCCTGAGCCGCGCCGAGGGCTTCGGCGCCGAAGTGCAGCGGCGCATCCTCGTCGGCACCTATGCGCTGTCGGCGGGTTATTACGACGCCTATTACCTGCGCGCGCAGAAGGTACGCCGGCTCATCGCGAACGACTTCGCCGCGGCGTTCGCCGGCGTCGACCTGATCGCCGGGCCGACCGCGCCGACGACGGCGTTCCGTCTCGGCGAGAAGGCCGGCGACGCGCTGGCGATGTACGCGGCCGACGTCAACACGGTCGCGGTCAACCTCGCCGGGCTCCCGGCGATCTCGCTGCCGGCCGGCCTCGCCGGCGGCCTGCCGGCCGGCCTGCAGCTGATCGCGCCGGCCTTCGCCGAGGCGCGCCTGCTGAACGCGGCGCACCGGCTGCAACTGGCCACCGACTGGCACCTGCAGGAGCCCGCCGCATGAACGCCCAGGTACAACCGGCCGCCTCGGCCTGGCAGGCCGTGATCGGTCTGGAAATCCACGCCCAGCTCAGCACGGCGAGCAAGCTGTTCTCGGGCGCGTCTACCGCCTACGGCGCCGAGCCGAACACGCAGACCTCGCTGGTCGACTGCGCGATGCCGGGCACCCTGCCCGTGCCCAACCGCGAAGCCGTGCGCAAGGCGATCCAGTTCGGCCTCGCGATCGACGCGGCGATCGCGCCGCAGTCGGTGTTCGCGCGCAAGAACTACTTCTATCCGGACCTGCCCAAGGGCTATCAGATCAGCCAGTACGAGCTGCCCGTCGTCGGCGCCGGCCGCCTGCGCGTGCGCGTCGACGACGGCCGCGTCATCGAGGTCGAGATCCAGCGCGCGCACCTGGAGGAAGACGCCGGCAAGTCGGTGCACGACGCGTTCCATGCGGAGACCGGCATCGACCTGAATCGCGCCGGCACGCCGCTGCTGGAGATCGTCTCGGCGCCGGTGCTGCACTCGGCCGCCGAGGCCGTCGCCTACATGCGCACGGTGCACACGCTCGTGCGCTGGCTCGGCATCTGCGACGGCAACATGCAGGAAGGCTCGTTCCGCTGCGACTGCAACGTCTCGGTGCGCCGCGGCAGCGACGCGCCGCTCGGCACGCGCACCGAGATCAAGAACGTCAACTCGTTCCGCTTCGTCGAGAAGGCCATCGAGTACGAGATCGAGCGCCAGATCCGCGCGCTGGAGAACGGCGAATCCATCGTGCAGGAGACGCGCCTGTACGACCCGGCGCGGCACCAGACGCGCCCGATGCGCAGCAAGGAATCGGCCGACGACTACCGCTATTTCCCCGATCCGGATCTGCCGCCGCTCGTGATCGCCGCGGCCGACGTCGCGCGCGAACGCGACGCGCTGCCCGAGCTGCCGCAGGCGCGGCGCGAACGCTACGTCGCCGTGCTGGGCCTGCCCGACGCCGATGCGGACCAGCTCTGCGCCGACCGCGCGACGGCCGACTACTTCGAGGCCGTGCTCGCCGCGCTGCCGGGCCAGGCCAAGCTCTGCGCGAACTGGGTGCTCGGCGAGGTCGCCGCGAACCTCAACGAGGCCGGCATCGAGATCGCCGCGGCGCCGGTGTCCGCGGCCGCGCTGGCCGAGCTGCTTGCGCGCCTGCGCGACGGCAGCATCTCCGGCAAGATCGCCAAGGACGTATTCGCGGCGATGTGGGCCGGCGAAGGCGGCGCCGACGCGATCATCGAGGCGCGCGGGCTGCGGCAGATTTCCGACAGCGGCGCGCTGGCCGCGGCGATAGCCGCGGTGCTCGCCGAGCATCCGGCGCAGGTCGCCGACTACCGCGGCGGCAACGAGAAGCTGCTGCAGTTCTTCGTCGGCCAGACCATGAAGCGCACGCGCGGCCAGGCCAATCCGCAGCAGCTCAACGAACTGCTGCGGCAGAAGCTCGCGGCGCCCTGAGGCGCCGCCTCCGGGCGGTTCCGCACGGAGCCGGCGGCGGGCTCAGTCGAAGCCGCGGCGGAAGATCACGTCCTGCTGCACGACGACGCGCGGCAGGCCGCTGACCACGCTGCGCCCTATGCCCAGCGTGCCGAGGTAGTCGTCGCCCCAGCAGTACAGGCCGCCGCCGGCGATGCCGGCGCAGACATGCGTGCCGCCGATCGCGAGCTTGCCGTCGGCGAGCCCGCTGAGCCCCACGACCGGCGTCGGCAGCAGGCGCTGGCTGCGCACCGGCGGGCCGTTGCCGAGATCGCCGTCGTAGTCGCCTCCCCAGCACGAGACGCTGCCGTCGCGCACGGCGCAGCTGATGTCGTCGCCGGCGGCGATCGCGATTACGTTGCTGTCCATGCCGGTGACCGGCGCGGGCAGGTACTGCGGATCGTTGAGCACGCCGTCGCCGAGCTGGCCGTAGCCGTCATAGCCCCAGCAGCGGGCCGCGCCGCCGACGATCGCACAGCTGTGGTTGACGCCGGTGCTGATCGCCTGCACGTTCGCGTCCAGGCCGCCGACGGCGACCGGCGCCGCCTGCAGGCCCGTGTGCTCGCCATTGCCGAGCTGGCCGTCGGTGTTGAGGCCCCAGCAGTAGCCGGCGCCGTTCTTGATCGCGCAGTTGTGCGAATAGCCGGCCGCGATCGCGCTGACGCCGCCGGCCAGGCCGCTGACCGCGACGGGAACCAGGCTCGCCTCGGTCTTGCCGTTGCCGAGCTCGCCGTTGACGCCCTGTCCCCAGCACCAGACGCCCCCGCCGGCGAGCGCGCAGGAATGGCGGCGGCCTGCTGCGACCTGGATTGCGCCCACCGGCAAGCCGGGCACGGCCGTCGGCGTGGCACGCCCGTTCTGGTCGCCGAGGCCGAGCTGGCCGAAATCGTTGTTGCCCCAGCAGAACACGCTGCCGCCGACGACGGCGCAGCTGTGCGCTTCTCCGCCGGCGACCGAGGCGGGTGCCGTCCCTATGCCGGCGACCGGCGTCGGCAGGCCTTCGCCAAGCGAGGCCTGGCCCAGGCCGAGCTCGTTGTCGCCGTTGTAGCCCCAGCAATGCAGGCCGCCCGGCAGCGCTGCGCAACTGTGTCCCATGCCGAGTCCGACGGCGCCGACGCCGCTGCCCGGCGCCAGGGTGTGCACGGGTTCCGGGCGCAGCGCGGCGGAGCCGTCGCCGAGTTCGCCTTCGCCGTCGAAGCCCCAGCAGCGCAGCGTCGAGTCGGCCAGGCGCGCGCAGCTGTGGTAGCTGCGCGCCGTGATGGCCTGGGCCGTGGCGAGCTGCGGCAACTGCACCGGCGTGCTGCTGAAGTCGGCGGCGAGGTTCCCGATCTGCCGATAGTGATTGTCGCCCCAGCACCAGGCAGAGCCGGCCACCAGCGCGCAGGCGTGCACGCTGGCGACGGCGATCGCATCGGCCGCGCCCGGCAGGCCGGTGACCGCGACGGGTACGGGCGACGCGTCCTGGTTGCCGTTGCCGAGCTGGCCCGACGCATTCTGGCCCCAGCAATGCACGCCGCCGCCGGCGGCCAGCGCGCAGGAATTGACCGCCGCGGCGTGGATCTGCAGCACGGTGCCGAGGTTGGCCACGCGGACCGGCGTGCTCTCGTAGGTGCCGGTCGTGCCGTCGCCGAGCTGGCCGGACATGTTGTTGCCCCAGCACCAGGGCTGTCCGTCGACGATCGCGCAGGCATGGAACACGCCGGCGGCGATCTGCTGCACCGTGCCCGCCGGCAACGCGACCGGTGTGGGCTGCAGGCGGTCGTCGAAGCTGCGGTCGCCGAGCTGGCCGTAAAAGTTCTCGCCCCAGCACTTGGCCGCGCCCGCGACGATGGCGCAGGTGCTGGTCTCGCCGGCGCTGACGGCGCTCGCGACGCCGCCGAGTCCCTGCACTTCGACCGGCAGATTGCTGTCGTCGGTGTTGCCGCTGCCGAGCTGGCCGGCGGCGTTGAAGCCCCAGCACCAGATCCGGCCGCCCGCGAGCGCGCAGCTGTGGCGGCCGGCCGTCGTCACCTGCTGCGCCGGCAGCGGCAGGCCGCGCACGGGCTGCGGATCGACGCGGTCGGTCTGGTCGCCGCTGCCGAGCTGGCCGAACAGGTTGTTGCCCCAGCACTGCACGGTGCCGTTCTGCAGCACGGTGCAGGAGTGCCGTGCGCCGGCCGCGAGGGTCGCGGCGCCCTGCAGCGGTATCACGACGCCGCGGCCGTCGAGGGCCTGCGCGGCCGTCGCGGCCAGGGCCAGCACCGCGGCGCAGAGGCGTACGGAGATCGGGATCATGCGGCGGACCGGCTGCGGAAACAGGGCCGCATGATCGCGCGCGCCGCGCCGGCCTGTCATCCGTGCCGCGGGACTCAGCCGCGACGACCGAGCCGTACGGCGCGGTAGCGCAGCGGAGTCACGCCGGTCAGCGCCTTGAACTGGCGCGTGAACGCGCTCTGGTCGGCGTAGCCGCAGGCGCTCGCGACCGCGGCTACGCTGTCGCCGGTGCCGGCCAGCAGGCGCGAGGCCGCCTCGATCCGCGTGCGCGCGAGCAGCTGCATCGGCGTCAGATCGAACAGGCGCTTGACCAGCCGCTCGAGCCGGCGCGTGCCGAGGCCGGCGACGTGCGCCAAGGTCGCGATGCGCACGGCCTCGCCGTAGTGCTGCTGCAGATAGTCGATCGCGCGCGCGACGCGGTTGATGCTCTCGTCGGCCGGATCGACATGGCGGCAGATGCCGCAGAGGCCGACGACGTCGCCGTTCTCGACGATCGGAAATTTGTACGAGACGCACCAGCTCGCTTCGCCGTCGGCACGCGGCACGCGCTGCAGGCGGTCGTGGATCTCGATGCGCTCGTCTAGCACGGCGCGGTCCTGCGCGTAGTAGAACGCGCCGTAGGGCTCGGGAAACAGCTCCTCCGCCGTGCGACCGAGCAGGTCGCTCTTGCTGCGTCCGCCGCAGCGGTCCACGAGCGTGCGATTGACTGCGACGTAGCGCGCCTCGCGGTTCTTGACGAAGAACAGCGTGTCCTGCGCGCAGTCGAACAGGCGCTCGGCGAGCAGGGCCGCCGACTGCATCGATACGGAAACGCCGCCCGCCATGCCGAGGCCGGCATGCGGCTGGATCGCAGCCATTGCACTCTCCCGTGCCGGCAGCGCCCCCCGGCGCCGCTTGCGGAGCGGCGGCGCCTGCGCGCGCCGCTCCTGCCCGATCCGACACCCCGGTTGTCGGAACCGATCAATACCCGATTGATCCGGACGCCGATAGTAGCCGGGTTTCGCGCCCGACAAATCCTCTGGTCGAAGCTGGCGGCCCTCTTCCGCCGATCCGTGCGTGGTTCCCCTGTCCTCGTGTGGAGAAATATCGATGAATACGCATTTTCGCTTTGCTGCATTGTGTATGGCACTGGCGTCGGTCCTGCCCGCCGCCGCGTTCGCCGCCGGCGCGGCGCCGGCCGCGTTCGATCATTCGCTGAATCCGCTCGCGCGCGTCGAGCAGCAGGTCATGCCGGCCGTCGACGTCGCGGCGCTGACGCGCGAGGACGCGACGCGGCGCGCGCGCGACCTG
>NZ_JANFVR010000148.1 GCF_024609805.1 Tahibacter caeni
CGAAGTCCGACGGCGGCAGATAGCTCCACTGCTCGCGGCGCGTGCCGTAGGGCGTCACGAGCGTGGCGCTCGTGCGGTTGCCGTGCGTGTCGTAGGTGAAGGTCGTGATGCCGCCCAGGGCATCGGTGCGCGTGGCCGGCTGCAGGTGTACGGGATCCCAGCTCGTCTCGGTGGTGCCGGCCGGATCGGTGACGCGCACGCTGGCGCCGTAGCGGTTCATGCGCGTTTCGGTCGGGTGGTTGCGTGCGTCGGTGACGAGACTGACGGGTTCGGCGAGCAGGCCGCGCACGGCCCCGCCGACACCCGTGTCGTAGGCAATGCGCGTCACGGCCCTATTTAGGAATTATTCTTTAAATGAAGGTCAAGCCAGTTCTTGTAGCGCTGCTCTTCGGCGTTAGGAACCTTTCCTGAAAATAAGTTTGCGCGAATTTTATAAAGTTCTACCATGGAATCTATGTCAAGGGATATTTCGTCAAAGGTTATGACCGCATCAAATGGTTTGGATAGATCTAACGACATCACCGAATCTATGAATTCATCTGGTGGCTTATAACCATGATCAGTAATTAGGTGGTCAATCATAGATTGACTTCCAAAAAAGCTTCCTGGAAGGTCGACTCTTGGAATGAGCAACTCAGAACTAAAGCTTGCTCGATTGCCAGGTTCGCATAATGTGCATGGTATTCCACTTCTTGTTTTATGGAAATGAAAATTTACTGGAAGTGTTGATAGTTTTGCTAGATAAAGTTTTTTAATTAAAGATGGCGGGACTCGACCAGAAGTAAATGATTCGTCTGCTCTGATCCACCCCACACGGCTAATTCGTGAGATTGTTTCGCTGCCTTCGTATCGATATGGAGCGAAATCCTCGTAGTAAGGGCTTTGCAAAATCAATAGGTTGTGCAGGTCTTGTTCATTCATTTTTCTCACCTAGTCATTGACTACGGTGCAGGCGGCCCAAACGAAGCAGCCTTGCTTTTCTTGAAGCATGGTTGAGAGTCGGGTCGGTTCTTTCACGGTTATGCTGTTTTCAAGGATTCGTAACGGCGATAGGACCGATTTACCCCGAGTATGTGTCCCTGGGTGCAGCCCTGTGTAGTCCGGAATTTCTGAACCTGGCAAGTATGTTTGCATTCCTCTGGCCTGGCCAGCTACATAGGCGTCTTTCTCTGCTGCGATTCGTATCGATTCCCAGTCTCCACGCTCCATCATCTGAGCAATGTCATCGCGTAGTGCTATGCCAGGGCGTGCTGCTGTTACAGCTGTTCCATCCGGTACGACAGTTGTCTTTATCGGGGCAATTAGTTCCCCGTGGCCGGCGAAAGCCCTTCCACTGCCTCCAGGGATGGTTTCAAGAGCTTCCTTGTGTCCGGCTTTCGGAGTGTCGAAGAATTCGGAGAGTGGCTTTTCCCCAAACGGATTGAATGTGGGCTTGCTTCCTTGGGCAAGGACAGAGGAAGACAGTCCATCGATCGATTCAGTCGATACGGTAATGGATTTAGGGAACTTTCTTGTAAGTAGCGTTCCTGTGGCAGCGCCGACGAATATCGCTCCTTCATTTCCCCACACTTCGCCAGCTTCGAAGTGCTTTCCAGACTTTCTCAGTGATTCGGCTTTGGCACTCTTTTCAGCATAGCTGTCGAGTATCGGGACTGGGCCGCCACGTATCACTTCCGCTGTCTCTGTGACTCCTTTTGCAAGAGTGTCGACAAACTCGTTAGTTTTGTAGTCGAACAAAAGTGCGCCACCGGCGCTTAAACCGAACTCAGCTGTTCCATAGAGAATGTCTGCAAGTGACGATAAGGTTCCGTAGATCAGGCCGTTGGTCTCCTGCCCTCGGTTGGCACTTTCCACTAAATATTTCTCTGCTCCGCGATCAAACGCATTTCTTTCGTCATCTGTTTTCAGAAGCGATCGAGCGCGAGCAATGGCGGCTTCGGACGTGTATGTTTGCCTTCCCGTCGGATCGACATAAGCCGTCGGATTGGCATAGGCGTAGAGATAGCGATGCAGACTGGGCGGTTCGAGGTCCTTGCCGGCCTCGGGATCTTCGGTCGTGAACCGCGCGGTGGCCGGATCGTAGTAGCGGGCCTTGGCGTAGTAGAGACCGGATTCGGTGTCCTTGAGGTAGCCGGTGAAGCCGATGGGTTGGTTGTCGGTGCTGGCGAGTTCGGCGTTGGCGCCGTTGCGGTTCGGTGCGATCAGGGCGCCTGTGGTGCCGAGTTGGGCGCGGATTTCGCCGAAGGCGTCGTAGCTCGTTCTGGCAGTGACAAGCCCGGCCGGATCGAGCAGCGCGACTGGTGAACGCAGCGCGTCGAGCAGGACGTGTCGATAGGTCGGGGTGGCGCCGGCCTGGGTCTGCGCGATGAGCTGGGTGGCGCTGTAGTGGAACTGGCGCCGGGTGTTGCCGATTGCGTTGGTTTCGGCGAGCAGGCTCTGGCCGTCGTACTGGTAGCGTGTGGTCGTGACGCCGTCGGTCTTCTCGCGGCGCAGGCCGTCGGGGTGGTAGGCGAAGGCCAGTGTCGCCGGGCCGTTGGGCGATGTGGGTAGGGTCAGGCCGACGAGGCGGTCTCTCGCGTCGTAGCTGTAGATCCGCGGTTGCTGGCCGTTGACCGCTTGCGTGGCCAGATTGCCGTTACTGTCCCAGGTCTGGACGACATTCACACCGGCAACGGGATCGGTCCGGCTGGTGAGCTGGTCCCGATCGTTGTACGTCAGCGTCGATTGGCTCAGGACGGTGGTGTTGCCATCGACAACGGTCTCGTTGGTCCGATTGCCGACCGGATCGAGCGTATAGCTCGTCGTGCGATTCGGTTCCTTGACCTCGACCAGGCGGTCGGCATCGTCGTAGACGTAGCGCGTGCTTTGCGTGGTGTCGCCGGTCGTGGCGCCATTGAGCTCGCGCTGCTCGGTACGGTTGCCGTTGGGGTCGTAGACGTAGTCGTAGCGGGCCAGGGTCTGGCCGGCCTTGCTGTGGCGCAGGGTCTGCAGGCGGCCGTTGTCGAAGTAGGCGTGTTCGGTGAGCGAGCCGTCGGGACGGGTGATCGCGGTCAGCCGGCCGCTCGGCGCGTAGCCGAGTGTGGTCGTACCCAGGCCGGGCACATTGACCTGCGTGTTCTGGTTCAGGTCGTTGTAGGCCCAGACGGTGTCGTGGCCGTCGGCGTCGGTCAGTCGGGTGCGATTGCCGACGTCGTCGTAGGCGTAGTGCAGTGCGCGGCCGTCGCCGTCCATCGCATTGACGAGGCGGTCGAAGTCGTCGTAGTCGCGCGTCTCGATTCTCGTGCCGGTGCTGCTGGTCTCGGTGATCGTGCGGACGTTGCCGTTGCCGTCGTAGGTGAAGGCCGTCGACTGGACGTCGCCGGCCGGCGCGGCGAGGTAGGTGGACAGGGTGGGGCGGTTCAGGGCGTCGTAGGCCGTTTCGGCCACGCGGCCGTTCGGCGCTTCGCTGCGGATGCGGTTGTTGTCGCCGTCGTAGCGCCAGGTCCAGGCGCCGCCGCCGGGATAGCTCTTTTCCTTGAGTCGATTGCGTTCGTCGTAGGCGAAGGTCGTGACGCGGTCGTTCGCATCGGTCACGCGAATACGGTTGTTGGCCGCGTCGTAGCCGAACGTCGTCGCATGCGCCTCGGGATCGGTGACCGCGGCGAGATTGCCGGCCGCGTCGTAGGCGTAGGTCCAGGTTGCGTCCGTGCCGTTGGGCCGTTGCATCGTCGTGCGATGGCCGACGCCGTCATAGGTGTACTGCGTGGTCTCGCCGGCGAGCGATTCGGAGGCGACGAATCGCCGCGGGGTGTACGTGTTCGTCGTCGTGCGGCCGTCGGCGTCGGTGTGGGTGGCGACGTCGCCGAGCGGGGTATAGGTCCAGTGTTCCGTGGCCAGGCCGGCGCGGTCTTCGCTGACCTTGCGGTTGGCCTTGTCGTAGGTGAAACCCGTGACGCGGCCGAGCGCATCGGTTTGGCGGCGCACGTTGCCTTCGCTGTCGCGTTCGATCGTCTGCAGGACCAGGCCGGCCTTGGCCTGGGTGCGCAGGCGGTTTTCGTGGTCGTACGTATTGACCGTCGTGATGCCGCGGCGGTCGGTCTGCGTCAGGACGTTGCCTTCGGTGTCGTAGGTCCAGGTCTGGATGCAGGTGGCGGTGGGCGAGGTCGTAGTTTTGGCGGCAACGAGCAGAGCCCGTGTAGCAGCCGGGATTGCGTTGTCCTGTGCTGAAGCCGGCACCGACACGGCCGTCATCACGGCGATCACGAGCCGCTTGGCGGCATGCAACCAGCCGACGATGCCGCCGCGGCGCGGCGTCGCTGCCGCTCCCGTCGCGAGCGGTGTGCTTGATATGCGTTCGGTCGTCGACGCGGCTTTCGCTGACGCCGCTTTGCCAAGCTCCATCCTCGCTGTACCCGCTGGACTATCCACACATTCCAGCGGATCGACCTGCTCGACCTTCTGGTTCAGGTCGTTGTAGCGCGAGGTCGTGGTCTGGTTGCGGGCATTGGTCTGCTCGATGGCGTTGCCGACTGTGTCGTAACGCGTGCGAACGGTGGCGTTCACGCCGTCGACGGCCGGGAAGGTCGTCGAGGTCCGGCGTCCGAGCGAGTCGATCGTGTACTGCATCAGCAGCCCGCGCGGATCGGACTCGGTCAGCACCTCGCCGTGGATCGTGTGCGTGAACGTGCGTGTGCGGGCCGATTCGCCCGGCAGCTCTTCGCGGATCAACCGGTGCAGGCTATCGTGGAACTGGTACGTCGTGCGCCCGTCGGCATCGGCGATGGACTTGAGCAGACCGTCGGGCCAGTACCTGCGCGACTCGACCGGCCCGAGGCTGTCGGTCGTGTCCAGCGGCCGGTCTTCGTCGTCGTAGGTGTGCGTCAGCAGCCGGCCGTTGGCCCATTGCTCGCGGATGCGGTTGTCGTTCGCGTCGTAGCCGTAGGTGGTCAGCTGGCCGGCTTCGGGACCGCGCTCCTCGGTGCGGTTGCGGCGCGCGTCGTAGGCGTAGCGCGTCCGATGGCCGAGGCCGTCGCTGTGTTCGATCAGGTTGCCCACGGCATCGTAGGCCCGGGTGCGCGTCGTGCCGTTCGCGTCGATCTCGGCGACGAGCCGGCCGTCGTCGTCGTAGCGGCGCTCGCGCACTTGCGCGCCGGAACCGCCGGCATTGCTGCGCGTCTCCGTACGCACCGCATCGCGGCCGTCGTAGGTGTAGGTCGTGACCTTGCCCAGCGGCGCGGTTTCCTGTTGCGGGCGGTCGCGTTCGTCGAACACGCGGGCCGTCGTGCGGTTCAGCGCATCGGTGCTCGTGATGGCATTGCCGTTGCCGTCGTACTGCGTGACTTCCTCGAGCCAACCGCTGCCAGCGTCGCCAATCAGCTCGCGCCGCACGTGCGTGCGCCGATAGGCCGGATCGTCGTAGCGGTACTCGCGCCGGCGCGTCTGGTCGCCTTCGCCGATCGTCTCGGTCAGCACGTGGCCGAGCGCATCGTAGGTCATCTGGGTCGTGCGCACGGCGCTGCCATCCGCACCTTCGTTGCGCGTGACGAGGCGGTTCGCGTCGTCGTAGACCAGGGTCGTGCGGTGGCCCGCGTAGTCGCTCTGTTCGATGCGGTTGCCGTTGGGATCGTAGCGGTAGGTGCGGGTCAGGGCGCCCAGGCGTTCCTCGAGCAGCCGGCCCAGCGGATCCATCGACGACACGGTGACGATGCCGCGCGGATTGGTGTGCGTGGCGATCCGCTGCGTGTCGTCGAAGTAGAAGGCGTCGATGGACTCGCTGCCGTCGGCGCCGGCGGGGTGCAGCACGGCCCAGACGCGGTCGCGGGCATCGAAGATCCAGTCGGTCTGTGCGCCGTTGGGATCGATCGCGCGGGTCAGGCGGCCGCGCACGTCGTAGACGGACTGCGCGACAGCGCCCAGCGGCGACTGCGCTTCGCGCGGATAGCCATAGGCGTCGTAGCGGAACAGCCAGGCCTTGCCGTTGCCGTCGACCTGGCTCGTGCGGTCGCCGTTGGCAGCGTACGCGTCGGTGAGCGTGATGCCGCCGCGCGTGGTCGTCGTGCGGTTGCCGCGTGTCGTCGTCGTGCGGTTGCCGCGTGGATCGTAGGTGAACGGTCGCCTGCGCCTACGCGTTTAGCAAGGCTGTCTCGTGATGACCTGCGAGCCCGAACCGCCGCCGAAGCGCTGACGGCGCAACAAAAAAAACGCAGCGATGGGGTTTATTGTGAAGGCGGATACCGCAGCCGATGGCTATAGCGGATTTTCATCCAGCCACTTGCGGTAGCGCAGGTGTGCGCCGCGACGGAAGTTCTCGCGCTGTTTTTCGGTTAGCTGAATATCGATGCGTTCGTTTTCTGCGTCCTTCGCCTTCTTTTCATACTCCTTTCGCATGGTCTCAGGAGGCAGCAGCAGGCTGTCGTAGATCACGATGGCATCGTACGGCCGGCGCAGATCGACGGCGAGCACGGCGCGGATAAAGGCATCGGGAGGCTGATAGCGGTGCGCTTCGATGTAGTGGGAGGTGAGGAAGGTCGTGGCGTAGTAGCGGTCAGGCACGTCGGAATCCGGGATAAACAGCTCCGCATTGGATGCCTCGCGATCGTCCTCTTTGCAAAAATGGCAATAGTGCAGGCCCCGGGTCAAAGCGCAGCGGTACTGCTGAGGATAGGGCGACCGTTCGATGGCGCGCAGCTTGGCAACCAGTTCCGCAGGCACTTCGCCCGTCGGGAAAGCATGGCCGCGCTCCAGCCAGCCTATCATCAGCAATTGCTGGCCGCCGACGACGGGGTAGTAGTAGGGCGACAGGTCTTCGAAGTACATCGCTAGTCTCCAAAGTTTTCGTCTTTAAAAACGGTGCAAGCGACGAAATTGATGCAGCCCATATTGGGTTGCAGTGTGGTGGACAGGCGTCGGGGTGTTCCGGTCGTCACCGAGTTTTTATGAATGGTGAGTGGATCCAGTTGCTTGTAAGCGGGCGGTAGCCAGGTGTAGTCCGGTATCGTGGATCCCGGTAGTGCAGTATGCATGCCGCTTAGTTCGCCCTGATAGAGCGGTTTGGCTGCGAAGTCTCGGGCCAACTCATCCCAGTTGCCGGCTTCGATCTTTAGCGCAATGTCGTCAGACAGCAGGACGTTGCTGCGCAACTGCGTGACGGCCGTTCCCTCGGGGACCTGCAGGTTTTGTAGGGGATAGTCGCGCTGACCGTGGCCTGACAACGCTCGTCCGTCACCACCTTCTTTAAGGCGATCTGCCAGCGCATGGCCGGCCTCAGGATCGTCAAAGAACTGCGCGAGCGGTTTTTCACCGGAAGGGTTGAAGGCAGGTTTACTATCGGCACCCTCGACGACGGTAGCAGCGGATCGATTGGTGACATTGCGCCCCATCTTCTGAGCAATCTTCTTGCCGATCCCACTACCAGAGAGCAGTTCTCCACCGAAGCTGAACATATCGCTGGCAGCGCCGCGGTCGCCTTCGATAGTGCGGGACGTTGTATCAACGGCCGCCGCGTGCAAAGCGGCGCCGGTGTCGATGGGATGTCGGACTATATGTGACGTGGCATCGACGGTTTGACCAAAGTCGATCGAGCCTTGTTGCGCGACGCCTTCGAACGCCTGTCCGGGAAGAGCTTGCGCGACACCGTCGCTAACGAGGTTCGCCAATCGAGTCGGTACGCTGCCGACGTTAACGACGACTCGACTAATGCTGGCAGCAACCATGCCGACAGTTCCATCGGATTCGGCGGCCCACTCCCGCAAGATGTCGTCGGTCTGATTGAGCCTGTCGCGCATATCGGTCAGGAAGCCAGCGCGCCCCGCCGGATCGACATAAGCCGTCGGATTGGCATAGGCGTAGAGGTAGCGATGCAGGCTCGGCGGTTCCAAATCCTTGCCTGCCTCGGGATCTTCGGTCGTGAACCGTGCGGTGGCGGGGTCGTAATAGCGGGCTTTGGCGTAGTAGAGGCCGGATTCGGTGTCCTTGAGGTAGCCGGTGAAGCCGATGGGCTGGTTGTCGGTGCTGGGGAGTTCGGCGTTGGCCGCTTCGCGGTTCGGCGTGATGAGACTGTTGCCGGTGCCGAGCTGAGCGCGGATTTCGCCGAACGCGTCGTAGCTCGTGCGTGCGGTGACCAAGCCGGTCGGATCGAGCAGCGCGACTGGTGAACGCAGCGCGTCGAGCAGGACGTGTCGATAGGTCGGGGTGGCGCCGGCCTGGGTCTGGGCGATGAGCTGGGTGGCGCTGTAGTGGAACTGGCGCCGGGTGTTGCCGAGGGTATTGGTTTCGGCGAGCAGGCTTTGGCCGTCGTAGTGGTAGCGCGTGGTCGTGACGCCGTCGGTCTTCTCGCGGCGCAGGCCGTCGGGGTGGTAGGCGAAGGCCAGCGTCGTTGGACCGGTCGGTGAGGTCGGCAAGGTCAGGCCGACGAGGCGGTCTCTCGCATCGTAGGTGTAGACGCGCGGCGCTTGGCCATTGACGGCTTGTGTCGCCAGATTGCCGTTACTGTCCCAGGTCTGGATTACCTGGACGTTGGCGACCGGATCGCTGCGATTCGTGAGCTGGTCCCGATCGTTGTACGTCAGCGTCGATTGGCTCAGGACCGTGTTGTTGCCATCGACAACGGTCTCGGCCGTGCGGTTGCCGACGGCATCGAGCGTGTAGGTCGTGGTTCGATTCGGTTCCTTGACCTCGACCAGGCGGTCGGCGTCGTCGTAGACGTAGCGCGTGCTTTGCGTCGTGTCGCCGGTCGCGGCGCCATTGAGCTCGCGCTGCTCGGTACGGTTGCCGTTGGGGTCGTAGACGTAGTCGTAGCGGGCCAGGGTCTGGCCGGCCTTGCTGTGGCGCAGGGTCTGCAGGCGGCCGTTGTCGAAGTAGGCGTGTTCGGTCAGCGAGCCGTCGGGGCGGGTGATCGCGGTCAGCCGGCCGCTGGGCGCATAGCCCAAGGTGGTTGTGCCCAGGCCCGGCACGTTGACCTGCGTGTTCTGGTTCAGGTCGTTGTAGGCCCAGACGGTGTCGTGGCCGTCGGGATCGGTCAGGCGGGTGCGGTTGCCGACGTCGTCGTAGGCGTAGTGCAGGGTGCGGCCGTCGCCGTCGACGGCATCGACGAGGCGATCGAAGTGATCGTAGTCGCGGGTTTCGATCCGAGTACCACTACTGTTGGTCTCCGTAATCGTGCGGACATTGCCGTTGCCGTCGTAAGTGAAGGCCGTCGACTGGACTTCGCCGGCCGGTGCGCCGACATACGTGGACAGGGTGGGGCGGTTCAGGGCGTCGTAGGCCGTTTCGGTTACGCGGCCGTTCGGCGCTTCGCTGCGGATGCGGTTGTTGTCGCCGTCGTAGCGCCAGGTCCAGGCGCCGCCGCCCGGATAGGTCTTGCCGCTGAGCCGGTTGCGTTCGTCGTAGCCGAAGGTCGTGACGTAGTCGTTCGCATCGGTCACGTGCGTGCGGTTGTTGGCCGCGTCGTAGCCGAACGTCGTCGCATGCGCCTCGGGATCGGTGACCGCGGCGAGATTGCCGGCCGCGTCGTAGGCGTAGGTCCAGGTTGCGTCCGTGCGGTTGGGCCGTTGCATCGTCGTGCGATGGCCGACGCCGTCATAGCTGTACTGCGTGGTCTCGCCGGCGAGCGATTCGGAGGCGACGAAGCGCCGCGGGGTGTACGTGTTCGTCGTCGTGCGGCCGTCGGCGTCGGTGTGGGTGGCGACGTCGCCGAGCGGGGTATAGGTCCAGTGTTCCGTGGCCAGGCCGGCACGGTCTTCGCTGAGCTTGCGATTGGCCTTGTCGTAGGTGAACGCCGTGACCCGGCCCAGCGCATCGGTCTGCCGGCGCACGTTGCCTTCGCTGTCGCGCTCGAGCGTCTGCAGGACCAGACCGGCCTTGGCCTGGGTGCGGAGACGGTTTTCGTGGTCGTACGTATTGACCGTCGTGATGCCGCGGCGGTCGACCTGCGTCAGGACGTTGCCTTCGGTGTCGTAGGTCCAGGTCTGGAGGCAGGTGGCGGTCGGCGAGGTCGCGGTCTTGGCGGCGAAGGACGATGCAGGCGCCGTGGTCTGCCTGATCGCTGAGGTTCGTACCGTTGCGCCTGTCGTCGCACGAGACGCATCGAGCGCGTGAGAAGCCGGCGTCGCGGTTGTCGGTGCGATCGTAGTGCTGGCTTGTGTTGCAGCGGCGATCACTGCAGCGCTGCGGATGCCTGCCAAGGACGCCGGCGACGTGCTGACGTCGCCCTGTGCCGATACCGGCGAGGACACCGCCGTCATCAGCGCGATCACGAGCCGTTGCGCGGCTCGTAGCCAGCCGACAATCATTCCGTCACGTTGCGCAGCCGTCGTGCCTGCAACATTCGTCGAACCTCGTGCGCTTTCAGCCGTCGACGCGGCCTTCGTTTTGCCAAGCTCCATCCTCGCTGTACCCGCTGGACTATCCCCACATTCCAGCGGATCGACCTGCTCGACCTTCTGGTTCAGGTCGTTGTAGCGCGAGGTCGTGGTCTGGTTGCGGGCATTGGTCTGCTCGATGGCGTTGCCGACTGCGTCGTAACGCGTGCGAACGGTGGCGTTCACGCCGTCGACGGCCGGGAAGGTCGTCGAGGTCCGGCGTCCGAGCGAGTCGATCGTGTACTGCGTCAGCAGCCCGCGCGGATCGGACTCGGTCAGCACCTCGCCGTGGATCGTGTGCGTGAACGTGCGCGTGCGCGCCGACTCGCCGGGCAGCTCTTCGCGCACGAGGCGATGCAGGCTGTCGTGGAACTGGTAGGTCGTGCGCCCGTCGGCATCGGCGATCGACTTGAGCAGACCGTCGGGCCAGTACCGGCGCGACTCGACCGGCCCGAGGCTGTCGGTCGTGTCCAGCGGCCGGTCCTCGTCGTCGTAGGTGTGGATCAGCACACGGCCGTTGGCCCATTGCTCGCGGATGCGGTTGTCGTTCGCGTCGTAGCCGTAGGTGGTCAGCTGGCCGGCTTCGGGACCGCGCTCCTCGGTGCGGTTGCGGCGCGCGTCGTAGGCATAGCGGATCAGGTGGCCGAGGCCGTCGCTGCGTGCGAGGACATTGCCGGCCGCATCGTAGGTCAAGGTCCGCGTCGTGCCGTTCGCGTCGATCTCGGCGATCACTCGCCCGTCGTCGTCGTAGCGGCGCTCGCGCACCTGCGCGCCGGAACCGCCGGCATTGCTGCGGGTCTCGGTACGCACGGCGTCGCGGCCGTCGTAGGTCAGCGTGGTGACCTTGCCCAAGGGGGCACTTTCCTGGATGAGCCGGTCGCGCGCGTCGAACACGCGGCTGGTCGTGCGGTTCAGGACATCGGTACTGGCGATGGCATTGCCGTTGCCGTCGTACTGCGTGACTTCCTCGATCCAGCCCTCGCCGACGAGCTCGCGCCGCACGTGCGTGCGCCGATAGGCCGGATCGTCGTAGCGGTACTCGCGCCGGCGCATCTGGTCGCCTTCGCCGATCGTCTCGGTCAGCACGTGGCCGAGCGCATCGTAGGTCATCTGGGTCGTGCGCACGGCGCTGCCATCCGCACCTTCGTTGCGCGTGACGAGGTGGTTCGCGTCGTCGTAGACCAGGGTCGTGCGATGACCCGCGTAGTCGCTCTGTTCGATGCGGTTGCCGTTGGGATCGTAGCGGTAGGTGCGGGTCAGGGCGCCCAGGCGTTCCTCGAGCAGCCGGCCCAGCGGATCCATCGACGACACGGTGACGA
>NZ_JANFVR010000149.1 GCF_024609805.1 Tahibacter caeni
CGGCGCCGGCGCCGTCTCTGGCTGGCGGCTGCCGCGGCGTGGCTGCTGGCGCTCGGCCTCGGTGGCATGGCCGGCTGGTTCTGGCGGGAGCAGCGTCTCGCGGCCGAGCGCCTGCCGATGGCCGACGCGGTGGCGGCTTATCGCCTGTTCGCCGGCGCCGGGCTGCCCATGGAATTCGATCTTCCGCGCCGCGCGGCGCTGCAGACCTGGTTGCACGCCCAGTTCGGCGCGGCCGGCGACGTGCCGGATCTGGAACCGCAGGGCTTCCGCCTGCAGGGCGGTCGCGCGCTGTCGACGCCGGAAGGTGCCGCGGCGCTGCTGGTCTACGAAGATCCGGCCGGAACCCGCATTGCGCTCTATCTGCGGCCGCGTACCCGCCAGACGCTGGCGGGCGAGCGCCGCGACGGCCGCCTGCTCGCCCACTACTGGGCCGAAGGCGACACCGCGTTCGCGCTGGTGGGGCCGGCCACGCAGACGCCCCTGTACAAGATCGCCCCGCTGCTGCAGGGGGCCGGCTGAAGGCACGCGGCGCATGGCGTTGCAGGCGGGACGCAAAGCCGTGAGGCGGCGTCTTGCCGACCGCAACGACGTGTCGCCGCCGTTGCCGGCGTGGCGCGCGCCGTTCGCCGCCTAGGGCTGCAGATCGATGCGCAACAGCGGCGCGGGCCAGCGTTCGCCGGTCACGAATACGCGGTTGCCGGCCGTGTCCAGGGCCAGCGCTTCGGGCTGCACGAGCAGGCCCAGCGGAAACACGCGCGGCACGCGCGCGAGCGCCTCGGCCCAGCTCTGGCCCGCGTCGCGGCGATACAGCCAGACCGAGGCATAGCTCAACACCGCGATGCTGCGGCCGTCGCGGCCGAGCGAGCCGGCCGTCGGCCGGCCCGGCTGCAGGCGGCGCCGGAAATCCGCCGGCGGCGCGGCTTCGTCGGGCACGGCGATCGCGCCGAGCGGCTGCGCGACGAGTTCCTGCGACCTGCCCGGCCGCAGCGGCAGCGACCAGAGCTGCGGCGGCGACGTGCGCTTGGTCATCAGCAGCACGGTGTCGCCGGCCGCGTCGACGGCGACGGCTTCGACGTCGTGCGGCGCGTCGGCGTAGCGGAACACGATGCGCCAGGCGGGGGCGGCGCGCAGCTCGCGTTCTTCGGCGTGGGCTTCGAACTCGGGCTCCTCGACGACGAGCAGTTCGCTGCGCTTGCGCACGCCGCCGTTGTCGCCGGTGTCGGCGAGCAGCAGATAGGCCTTGCCGTCCAGGGTGAACGCGGCCATGTCTTCCCAGTCCACCGGCTTGGGCGCATCGATGCGCAGGCGCGCCTGCACGCGGCCGTCGAGGCCGACGGCGAACAGTTCCGCCGGCGCGCCCGAATCGTTGTGCATCCAGAGCCGCTGCGGCGTGCGCGCCGACAGGGCCATGCCGCTGATTTCGCCGAGCCGCGCATCGCGCAGCAGTGCGGCGACCTGCGGCACGACCTCGGCCTGCACCGTGGCCGTCACGAGCGCCGACAGTAGTACGACCGCCGCGGCCGCGATCCGGCACGTCCGCGCGCCGGGCGAGGCGCCGAACCGTATCGCGTCGCGGCCGCCGCGGCGACATTGTGCTCCGACGCGTGCGTCGCGCACCGCGGCGTGTCGGGCCGTCAGCGCATGAGGCCGGATCAGGCAGCGAAGGACCATGCGGATCGCGCGGCGACGGCGGACGGCGCGCCGTTCAGTGCGCCGGGGCCTTGTCGATCGCCTCGAGCTGCAGGTTGCCCAAGGTGCCGACGCCCGAGAAGAAGCGCCAGGGATCGCCGTCGCCGACGCCGAGCGCGATGTGGCCGCTGTCAAAGCGGCCGAGCGCCGCGTCGTAGCTCTGCCAGCGGCCGTCGACCCAGGCCTGCACCCAGGCATGCGGCACGAACACGCGCTCGGCGCCGCCGAATTGCTCGGTGAACGCCAGACCCGTCGCGATCCGCGTCGGAATGCCGCGCGCGCGTCCGAGCGCCGCGAGCAGCAGCGCGTGCTCGGTGCAGTCGCCCTGGCGCGACCGGGCGGTTTCCAGCGCCGAGGCGTAGCCGACGCTCAGGCCCTTCTTGTCGATGTAGCCGGCGACGAAGGCCTCGAGTTCGCGCATGCGTTCGGCCGGCTTCTTGTCGCCGGGCGAGGCCTCCTCGGCCAGGCGCACGATCTCGCTCGCGTTGGACTGCAGCCAGTCGTTCGGCTGGCTGTCGGCCGGCAGCGGCGGCGCTTCGCCGCCGACCCGGGCCTGCGGCGAGACGGTGACGACCCGCGCCGCGCCGTTGCGGTCGACGCGCTGTTCGCCGGTCTGCGGGAACTCGACGTTGCCGGCCGCTTCGCGCAGACGCAGCCGATAGCGCAGCGGCTGCTGCAGGTCTGCCGGCTTCAACGAGCGCGGCGCGCGCACGAGCGCCTGCTGCAGGCTGTCGCCGGGCTGGTTCGGCGCGAGCGCGCAGGCCTGGTCGCAGGCCAGCACCTCGAGCTTGAGGCCGAGCTGCGACATGTTGACCTTGCGCACCTGATAGTCCCGGTCCATCCAGTCGGTGCTGGTCAGCGGCAGGCCCGGCAGCTTGAGCTCGCGCTCGACGCGGATCAGTTCGCGCCGGCCGCCGGGCACGTCGACGAGCTCGGCCGGCTTGATCGTCGTGGTCAGCGCGAACGCTTCGAGGTTCAGCGCCTGATAGGCCAGGCTCTCGTAGCGCGTGCCGGGCGCGAGCCCCCGCCGCACGGCTTCCAGACGCAGGCCTTCGCTGAACAGCGCGCCGGCCGGCCAGGTGGCCTGCTTGTCCTGGGTCAGCCCGCCGACGCTGCTGCGCACCGTGATCGCGCCGTCGGCCGCGACCGTGCCGTCGCTGGTCGACTCCACGCCGGACATGCGCGAACGCGTATGGAAGGCCAGCGGCTTGCCGGCGGCGGTTTCCTCGTGGGTTTCGCTGACTTCCAGCGCGACCGTGATGCCGGCGCGCTCGATGCCGAGATTCATGGTCTGCGTGGTCACGACGCGGTCGTCGCGAACTTCGCGCCGGTTCAGCATGTGCCCGATCTTGCGTCCGTCCAGGGTCACGCTCATCCAGGTTTCTTCGGGAGCGGCCTGCGCGGCGGCGGCGACGACGAGCAGCAGCAGGCAGGCGAGACGGGGAAGTGGATGCATGAGCAGGGACGCTGACGGGGAAGGCCTAGTGTGCCAGACGCGCGCGGCCGGCTGGATCGTCGCTGCGACCGTGGGCCGGGCGCCGGCGTTCCCGGCGCCGTAGCACGTCGGTGTCGTGACCGCTGCGCCGTCCGTTCGTCGGCGCCGTCGGCTTCTCCTACAATCGCCGGCTTTCCCGTCTGCGGAGCTCGGCATGAAACCTTTCGGAACTCCCGGCACGCCCGGCGCGCTGCGCCTGCTGCTGCTGGGCTCGGGCGAGCTCGGCAAGGAAGTCGCGATCGAAGCGCAGCGCTACGCCGTCGAAGTCATCGCGGTCGACCGCTATGCGAACGCGCCGGCCATGCAGGTCGCCCATCGCAGCCACGTGATCAACATGCTCAACGCGCAGGAACTGCGCCGCGTGATCGCGCTGGAACGGCCCGACCTCGTCGTGCCCGAGATCGAGGCCATCCATACGCCGACCCTGATCGAACTCGAACGCGAAGGCCTGCGCGTGATCCCGACCGCGCGCGCGGCGTGGCTGACCATGGACCGCGAAGGCATACGCCGGCTCGCCGCCGAAACCCTGGGCCTGCCGACGTCGCCGTACCGCTTCTGCGACAGCGAGGCCGAGTACCGCGCCGCGGTGCAGGCGCTGGGCCTGCCCTGCGTGGTCAAGCCGGTCATGAGCTCCTCGGGCAAGGGCCAGAGCGTGATCCGCAGCGAGGACGACGTCGCGCAGGCCTGGGCCTATGCGCAGAGCGGCGGCCGCGCGGGCGGGGGCCGCGTCATCGTCGAAGGTTTCGTCGCGTTCGACTACGAGATCACCCTGCTGACCGTGCGCCATCGCGACGGCACGCACTTCTGCGCGCCGATCGGCCACCTGCAGATCGACGGCGATTACCGCGAGTCCTGGCAGCCGCAGCCCATGCCGGCGCTCGCGCTGCAGCGCGCGCAGGACATCGCGCGGCGCATCACCGACGAGCTCGGCGGCTGGGGCGTGTTCGGCGTGGAGCTGTTCGTGCGCGGCGACGAGGTCATCTTCTCAGAAGTCAGCCCGCGGCCGCACGACACCGGCCTCGTGACCCTGATCGGTCAGGAGCTGTCGCAGTTCGCGCTGCACGTGCGCGCGATTCTCGGCCTGCCGATACCGAACGTCCGCCAGCTCGGCGCATCGGCGTCCTGCGCCGTGCTCGTCGACGGCGACGGCGTCGCACCGACCTACCACGGCGTAGCCGACGCGCTGGCCGAACCCGATACCATGCTGCGCCTGTTCGGCAAGCCCGAAGTCCGCGGCCGCCGGCGCATGGCCGTCACGCTCGCGCGCGGTGCCGACATCGACGAGGCCCGCGCGAAGGCGCGCACGGCCGCGGCGAAGATCACGGTGCTGACGAATTGACCTGCGTCGTTCCGGTTGCGCGCCGTTCTCGCCGCCGGCTTTTCCTTTTGCGGAAGGCGCCGCTCCTTCAGCGCGTGCGCTCGGGGAGGAGGCTTTTCGCGCGCCGCGCCGCGCGTGATGCATCGGGTACGGCCCTTTCCGCGACGGCCTGCTAGCATCGCCGGCGAATTGCCTGCGGAGCCTCACTGATGCAAGCCAATCTCGCCGGATGGGTCATCGGCACCATCGAACTCATGGCGGCGCTGTTTCTCGTCGTCGTCGGATCGGTGCTGCTGGCCACGCTGGTGTTCTTCGTCGTCGACCGCAACCAGACGCGCAGCGCGGTGCTGCGCAATTATCCGGTCATAGGCCGCTTCCGCTACTGGTTCGAACACCTCGGCGAATTCTTCCGCCAGTATTTCTTCGCGATGGATCGCGAGGAGCTGCCGTTCAACCGCGCCCAGCGCACCTGGGTCTATCGCGCGGCCAAGAACGTCGACAACACGCGCGCGTTCGGCTCCACGCGCGACCTGCGGCCCGAAGGCACGGTGTTCTTCGTCAACACCGCCTTTCCGACGCTCGACGAGGACGCCGTCGCGCCGCGGCCGCTCGTGATCGGTCCGCATGCGCGCGAGCCGTATGCGCACGCGGCGTTCTTCAACGTCTCGGCCATGAGCTTCGGCGCGATCTCGGCGCCGGCCGTGCGCGCGCTGACGCGCGGCGCGCACAAGGCCGGCATCTGGGTCGACACGGGCGAGGGCGGCCTGTCGCCGTATCACCTCGAAGGCGACTGCAGCCTCGTGTTCGAGATCGGCACGGCGAAGTACGGCGTGCGCGACGCCGACGGCCGCCTCGACGACGACCGGCTGCGCGCGATCGCCGCACATCCGCAGGTCAAGATGTTCAACCTCAAGCTCGGCCAGGGCGCCAAGCCCGGCAAGGGCGGCGTGTTGCCGGGCGCGAAGGTCACGGCCGAGATCGCCGCGATCCGCGGCATTCCGATCGGCGCCGATTCGATCAGCCCGAACCGGCATCCGGAGGTCGACAGCGTCGGCGAGCTGCTCGACATGCTCGGCCACATCCGCGAGGTGACCGGCAAGCCCACCGGCTTCAAGGCGCCGCTCGGCGACGTGGCCTGGATCGCCGATCTCTGCGCCGAAGTGCAGCGGCGCGGCGAGGCCGGCGCGCCGGATTTCATCGTCGTCGACGGTTCCGAAGGCGGCACCGGCGCGGCGCCGCAGTCGCTCATGGACGGCGTCGGCTTGCCGCTGCGCGAGGCGCTGCCGCTGCTCGTCGACACCCTGACGCGCGGCGGCCTGCGCGAGCGCATCCGCGTGATCTGTTCGGGCAAGTGCATCACGCCGTACGAGGTCGCCTGGGCCCTGGCCATGGGCGCGGACTTCGTCAACTCGGCGCGCGGCTTCATGTTCGCGCTCGGCTGCATCCAGGCGCTGCAGTGCAACCGCAACACCTGTCCGACCGGCGTGACCACGCACGATCCGCGCCTGCAGCGCGGTCTGGTCGTGACCGACAAGGCCGAGCGCGTCGCGCACTACGCGAGCAATCTCATGCACGAGGTCGGCGTCATCGCCCACGCCTGCGGCGTGCGCGAGCCGCGAGAACTGCGCCGCTGGCATGCGCGCGTCGTCGGCGACGACGGCCTGTCACGCCGCCTCGACGAGTTGTATCCCTACGCTACCGATCCCGCCGGAGCACGCCCGTGAGTGAAACCCAGTACGCCGTCTTTCTGTTTCCGCAGGCGATCGAAGCGCTGGGCGAGCCGATCAAGCCGTATCTGCTCGACGGTGCCGGCGGACCGCACATCGTCTGCGCGGAAGTCGACACGTCGGGACCGTTTTTCGGCATGACCCTGACCGGCAAGGATCAGCGCGGCATGCCGAGCGAACTCGAGATCATGGTGCCGCACGCGATGATCCGCCTCGTGATGTCGGTGCACAGCGAGCACGGCATCGGCTTCGCGCAGCGCGGCACCGAGCCATAGGCTGCGCCGGCGCGGCGATGTGCAGCCGGCGTTTCCGCGCCGCGCTCACATCGCCGCGGCGTCGATTCGGTCGGCCAGCACGACGACTTTGCTGAACTGCTGGCTGCGCATCTCGATGCGACCGTCGTCGTGGCAGGCGGTGACGATGCCGGACAGGCTCTGGCCGTTGAAGAACAGGGTGACGCCGCGCTTCTCGGCGTTGCTGGCTTCGAGCAGGGCTTTGAACGGACCTTTGCAATTCACGGCGGTTTCCTTGGCGGGAGTCTGGGCCTGAGCCGCGGAAGCGGCGGCGCAGAACAGGACGGTCAGCAGCAGGCGGGTGGACGGGGACATGGAAGGCTCCGGAGCGGGGACGCGGACATCGCCACAGAACGACGCCGGCGGCCGCGAGCGAACAGGTACGCCACGAGGTCGTTGCCGCGGGGCGGCGCAGCCTGCCGCCTCAGTCCGCGTCGGCCTCGTCGAAGGCGACCCAGCTGCCGTGCTGCAGCAGTTCCAGCGGCTGGAAGCGGCGCTTGTAGTCCATCTTCGGATGGCCGGCGATCCAGTAGCCGAGGTACAGGTGCGGCACGCCTTCGCGCGCGGCCCAGTCGATCTGCGCCTGGATCGCGAACGTGCCAAGGCCGCGCGCGGTCTCGGCCGGATCGTAGAAGGTATAGACCGCCGACAGTCCCTGCGCGCAGACGTCGGTGACCGCGACGCCGAGCAGGCGGCCGTTGCGGCGTAGCTCGAGGAAGCGCGTCGGGCTCCAGTCGGTGTACAGGAAGCGCGAGAAGTCCTCGTGCTGCGGCGCGTCCATGCCGCCGCCGCGATGGCGGCCGGACAGGTAGCGCTGGTAGAGCTCGAAGTATTCCTCGGTGTGCCGCGCCGGTTCGACGCGCAGCTCGAGGTCGGCGTTGCGCGCGAGGCAGCGGCGCTGGCTGCGGTCGGGACGGAACGCGTCGACGGCGACGCGGCACGGCACGCAGGCGCGGCAGCTGCCGCAGTGCGGGTGATAGACGTGGCCGCCGGCGCGGCGGAAGCCGCGGGTCAGCGCCAGGCCGTAGACGCCGGCCAGGTGCGGCGCGCTCGGATCGATGACGAGGTTCTGCGCGATGCGCCCGCCAAAATAGCCGCAGTCGTGCGGCAGGGTCTGGAACAGGCGGACGACATCGGATTTCATGGCTGCGTCCCGGGGGCCGTCGGACGGGATTCTACGCCGCGCCGCGCGTCTTGACCGAAACCGTGCCATTGGTCTCGAGCACGGCGAAGGCGACCTCGTCGAGATCGAAACAGCCCTGGCGGCGCAGGGCCGAACGCAGCTCCTCGAGCGACATGCGGTTGCGCGCAAGTACGTCCTCGAATACGCGGCCGTTGTGCACGAGCACCTCGGGACGGCCCTCGAGCCAGCTCTCGACGCGGCGGTTGCGGCTGCTGAGCCAGCCGAACAGCTGGTTCCAGGCGATCAGCACGAACGCGACGACGAGGCCGCCGGTCACCGACGTGTCCGGGCCTATCATCGCGTTCTGCACGCCGTTGGAGATGATCAGCAGCAGGAGCAGGTCGAACGGCGTCATCTGGCCGGCCTGGCGCTTGCCGGAGAAACGGAACAGCACGAACAGCACGAGATAGATGATGCTGGCCCGCGCCAGCAGCTGCCACCAGGGTTCGCTGAGGTTCCACATGAGCCGGTCGCCTCACGGAAGGTCGGGGTCTGTTTTGGTCTCGCTGCCGGGCCGCGTCAAGAGGTCGGCCGGTTGCCGCTGCGCGCGGGTCCAGTGGGCCGGCCGGAAGGTACGCAACGGCGTGGTCCGGCACGGCGCCGCCGGGGCGGCCTCAATGCGTCGTGACCGGCACGACCTGGCGCTTCTGCGGCGGCTCCGGCGCGTTTGTCGCGCTGCTGCAGGTGCGCAGCGACAGCAGCAGCGCGGCGACGGCGACGAGCGCCAAGGTGACCATGCGCATGCGGCCGGCGACGGCGCGATGGCGCGCCTGGCCGGTCAGCGGTTCGCGCGAGGCGGCCAGTTCCTCGGCATAGCGCACGGGCGGCTCGATGCCGGCTTCGCGCAGCAGCTCGCGCGCGCGGGTCTGGTCGTTGGCGTTGACGACCCAGACCTGCGGCCAGGTGCTCGCGTCGGGCCGGTTGCTGTAGCTGAAGCGCTTCCAGTCGCTGCCCTTGTAGCTCGTGCGGTTGGTCACCGTGGTCTCGATGCCGTGCTCGCCCATCAGCGCGACGACGCGGTCGATGTTTTCCTGACGCAGCGATGTGTAGATCTGTCTCATGCCTGGCGAACCTCGAACGAGCCGCAATGGTTTCGGATGGTGGAGTCCCTCGCGTCGAGGGACTCTGAACGCCCGCGTGGGGCGGACGTTCGGGCGGAAAAGGGGAGCGGGCGGCGGGCGCTGCGGACGCGGGTTCAGCGCATTCCCGGCGTCACTTCGTCAGGCGGATCAGGCCTTCCTGCGCCGTGCTCGCCACGAGCACGCCGTTGCGGTCGTAGATCATGCCGCGCGCGAGGCCGCGTGCGTTCTGCGCGCTCGGGCTGTCGCAGCTGTAGAGCAGCCAGTCGTCGGCGCGGAACGGTCGGTGGAACCACAGTGCATGATCGAGGCTGGCCATCTGCACGTCGGGCTGGAAATACGAGATGCCGTGCGGAAACGTCGCCGTGCCGATCAGGTGGAAATCCGAGGCGTATGCGAGGAACGTGCGGTGCAGCTCGGGATTGGCCGGCACGCTGTCGCTGAGGCGGAACCAGACCTGCTGGTACGGCGGACGCTTCGGCGGATTGAACTCGTCGCGCGGATAGACGTGGCGGAACTCGAACGGCCCCTTCATGCCGAGCCAGCGCTGCAGCTTGACCGGCACGCGCTCGAGCTGCTCCGGCGCGATCGGCGGCGGCGGCGCGAGGTCCTCGGGCTTGGGCACTTCGGGCATGGACAGCTGGTGCTCGACGCCGCCTTCCTCGATCTGGAAGCTGACCGAGCACGTGAAGATCGGCTGGCCGTGCTGGATCGCGACGACGCGGCGCACCGAAAAACTGCTGCCGTCGCGCGTGCGCTCCACGGAGTAGACGATCGGCGCCTCGATGTCGCCGGCGCGCAGGAAATACGCATGCAGCGAATGCGCGTGGCGCGGATCGTCGACGGTCTTCTGCGCGGCCGACAGGGCTTGGCCGAGCACTTGGCCGCCGAACACGTATTTCGTGCCGATGTCGCGGCTCTGGCCGCGGAACAGGTTGTCTTCGAGGCGCTCCAGCGCGAGCAGGTCGATCAGTTCGTGGACTACGGCGTGGGTCATAGTCGTCGGGTCGGAGGAGGGGCGCGCATTGTACGCGGGGCTCAGGCCGGACCGCGCGGCGGCGCGGCGGCCGGCTCCAGCGACGGGAACGCCGCATCGGGCGCGACCGCGCCGACCGACAGCACGAAGGCCATGGCC
Organism: Tahibacter caeni; assembly: GCF_024609805.1. Taxonomy (GTDB): domain Bacteria; phylum Pseudomonadota; class Gammaproteobacteria; order Xanthomonadales; family Rhodanobacteraceae; genus Tahibacter; species Tahibacter caeni. The sequence continues at coordinate 9,920 of NZ_JANFVR010000149.1, forward strand.
TGGTCCACGCTCCAGTCGGTCGCGATCAGCCGTTCGGTCGGCACGATCTCGAGATAGCCGCCGGTCGGGTTCGGCGTGGTCGGCACGTAGACCGCGGCCAGCGAGCGGCCGTCGGCGTCCTCGAACACGCGCGTGACGAAGCCGACCGACTTGAGCCCGGCCGACGGAAAGTCGACGAGCACGACGCGCTGCGTGCCGTTCGGCTTGTTCTGCAGCAGCGCCATGAGCTTCTTGGTGCCGCCGTAGATCGAGTGCACGAGCGGAATGCGTTCCATCAGCGCGTCGAATGCGGCGAGCAGGCGCTGGCCGAGCACGCGGTTCGCGACGAGGCCGATCAGATACAGGATGACGAGCGTCGCCGCGAGGCTGATCGCATGCACCAGCCAGGTTTCCGCGAGCAGGGTGCGCAGGCCCGGGAACAGCGCGGCCAGCCAGGCGAACAGCGCGTTGATCAGCGGCGCGCCGAATTCGGCCAGCAGCGAAGCGATGAAGCGGAACACGACGAAGGTGATCCACAGCGGGATCACCGTGAGTATGCCGGTGATCACGTAGCGCTGCAGGTGCAGCGCGCCGAAGCGCGAGCGCGGCGGCGCGGTCATTGCGCGGCCGCGGCGGTCGCGGCCGCCGGCTCGGGTTCGCGCACGAGACGGAAGCCTATCGTCGTGTAGCCGGTGTCGGTGCTGCTGTCGCCGCGGCGGCCGGTCGCGGTCTCGTCGGGGCCGTCGCGCCACGAGGTGCCGCGGAACACGCGTTCGGAGCAGTCCTTCGACGCGCAGCCGCTGGTCCATTCGCTGGCGTTGCCGGCGAGGTCGTAGAGACCGATCGCGCTCGCCTTGTAGCGCGCGACCGGCGCGGTATGCGCGCGGCCGTCGGAGCACTTGTAGCGGCTTGCCAGGGTCCAGCGCGTGCCCATGCTCGCGTCGGCGACATTGCCCTGCTCGCAGCCGCCGCCGCGCGCGACGCTCTGCGCCGCGTGCAGCCATTCGGCTTCGGTCGGCAGGCGGTAGCGCGCGCCGGTCTGGCTGCTGAGCCAGCGCGCGTAGGCGTTCGCGTCGTCCCAGCTGACGCAGACGACGGGCTCGTCGTCGCCCTGGGCGAAATCCGGATCGCGCCATTGCAGGCTCTTGAGCCGCGACAGCGGCCGCAGCGGCTCGCGGCAGCGCGCGGCGGCGCGGCCGGTCGCACGCACGAAGCGCGCGTATTCGCCGCGTGTGACCTCGGTGCGGCCGAGCTCGAACGCATGGTCGAGGCGATGGCCGTCGATGTCGGCCGGCACGTGGATCAGCGCCGGCTCCAGCTCGCTGGCCGGCCGTGCGCGCGCGGCGAGCTGGCGTTGCGCTTCCTGCCAGCGCGCGTGCAGCGCGGGCTGGTCAAGCGCCAGCGGCTCGGCGAGCGGACCGAGCGCGGCGAGTTGTTCGGCCGAGCCGGCCTGCAGCGCGGTCTGCAGGCGCTCGTCGAACGCGGCCGCGCGGCCGGCCAGATAACCGGTCCAGGCCGGACTGCCGCGCAGGTTCGCGCGTTCGGCGAGCAGGCGCGCCTGCTCGACCTGGTCGCGCAGCGCGCCGGCGTCGCCGGCGCCGAGCGCCTGATCGGCGCGCTGGCCCAGC